>CAZXFZ010000208.1:826-1548 GCA_964640285.1 uncultured Rhodoluna sp. | reverse complement strand
CGTCGTTTTCACGACGCAGGTTTCTCGGCCAAGTGGTTGCTGCTTCAGCTGATACCGCTTGCATACGGAATCTTTGCGCTGATTGGTTCGCTGGTGGTGCTTATGAACTCCTCCTCGCCAGAGCCAACCTATGAAGAGTTGATCGCTTTGATTTTCTTGATTTTGCCAATCATCGCGCTAGCAATTGCAATTGCCGTGATCTTCTTGGTGATGGCGCTTCGGCCAAGCCGATCTTTCTATGACGGCAACAAGTATGTCGAGCCGGTTCCGCTGAGCCCTGGCGATGAAGGCACCACCGCCTAGCCAAAGTGAGGTTTTTTCTCTAGACTTCTCAGGTTGCCGTGAAACGGCCGCGGATAAAGAGAGCAGAAACACAAGGTTTCCTGCGCCGCGCAGCGGATTGAAAGGATCAGCAAATGGCATTGGACCCAAAGGTCAAGTCAGAAATCATCGCCCAGTACGCCACCAAGCCAGGTGACACCGGTAGCCCAGAGGTACAGATTGCAGTGCTGAGCCGCCGCATCGCAGACCTAACCGAGCACCTAAAGGAGCACAAGCACGACCACCACTCACGTCGTGGCCTGCTACTTCTTGTTGGTCAGCGTCGTCGTCTACTTGGCTACCTGCAGCAGGTTGACATCGCTCGCTACCGCTCCTTGATTGAGCGCCTAGGACTGCGTCGATAGTTTGATTTGATAAAGACCCCGGGAAACCGGGGTCTT
>CAZXFZ010000208.1:382-812 GCA_964640285.1 uncultured Rhodoluna sp. | reverse complement strand
CATTTCTAGGTTTTTCGATACTCGATTGTTAGACTCCAGCTAGGAGTTTTCGCGAGGCGGGTCTTCGGTGGAAGTCTCTGGGGCCAGAACCCAGGGTTTTTTACTGACGACCAGCACTCATCAGGGCAATCGCCCTAGCTCCAGCGCAACAGCGGCTTGACGCCGCTCTATTTGCGCGCAAGAGGATAAAGGAGGGGCTATGGAAGGCCCAGAGATCAAAGCAACAGAAGCAATCATCGACAACGGAAAGTTCGGAAAGCGCGTTGTGCGCTTCGAAACCGGTCGTCTAGCACAGCAGGCCAACGGCGCTGCCGCCATCTACATTGACGAAGAGACCATGCTCTTTTCGGCCACCACTGCGTCCAAGCAGCCAAAGGATCAGTTCGACTTCTTCCCGCTGACCATTGATGTTGAAGAGCGCTCCTACGCC
>CAZXFZ010000208.1:0-372 GCA_964640285.1 uncultured Rhodoluna sp. | reverse complement strand
TTCTTCCGTCGCGAGGGTCGCCCAAGTACTGAGGCAATCTTGGCTGCGCGTTTGATTGACCGTCCGCTGCGCCCATCCTTCGTTGATGGTCTGCGCAACGAGATTCAGGTCGTTGTTACCGTGATGTCAATTGAGCCGGATGAGCTCTACGACGTAGTCGCAATCAACGCCGCATCAATGTCAACCCAGCTTGCAGGTCTGCCATTCTCCGGTCCAGTTGCAGGTGTCCGTGTGGCGCTGATTGACGGCCAGTGGGTTGCGTTCCCGAAGCACTCTCAGCTTGCAGGCGCCGTGTTCGACATGGTTGTTGCTGGTCGCGTAGTAGTTGAAGGTGGCAAGGAAGACGTTGCCATCATGATGGTTGAGGCCGAG
>CAZXFZ010000207.1:0-1578 GCA_964640285.1 uncultured Rhodoluna sp. | reverse complement strand
CGGCACCTTTCACGCTATTTCGGCCTTCAACAATGCGGGATTTGCGCTCTATTCGGATAGCCTCATGAGCTTCAACACCGACCCAGCCGTTCTGCTCTCGCTTAATCTCGCGGTGATTCTCGGTGGGCTCGGTTTTCCAGTTCTTATCGAAATTGGACGGTGGCTAAAGAACGGAATCCGCAAGAGCCGCGCGAACGGGTTGGTGCGGGCATTCGTTTGGTCGCTAAACGCTCGTGTGATTATCTTCGGAACCCTGATCTTGTTGACAATTCCGACTTTCTACTTTGCATTCGTTGAGTGGAACAACCCCGGCACACTCGGTGGTTTGAGTGACGGCGCTAAGTGGCTAAACGCCTTCACGCTGTCGGTGCAGCCTCGAACCGCTGGATTCAATTCGGTTGATCTGTCACAAGCGCATCCTTCGTCTTGGTTGGCCATGGACATCATGATGTTTATCGGTGGAGGTTCCGCCTCAACGGCAGGCGGTATCAAGATTGGCACTGCCGCAGTGCTGTTCTACATCGTTTGGACTGAGATTCGCGGCGAGACGGCAGTCAACATCGGCAAGCGCAGATTGCCGCGTTCGATTCAGCGCCAGGCACTGACCATCGTGTGGTTGTCAGCCGCGGCCGTAGCTGTTTCAACCTTCTACATCATGCTGAGCTCCGACAAATTTGGTCTCGATCGCATCCTTTTTGAAGTCATCTCGGCCTTCGGCACCGTGGGGTTATCGACCGGAATTACAGCCTCACTGCCTGTTGGCGCGCTGATTTCACTGATGATTCTGATGTTCATCGGTCGTGTTGGTCCGGTAGTGGTGGCCTCGGCGCTCGCCAGCCGATACGCTCAAAAGCACTTCGAATACCCAAAGGAGAAACCGCAAATTGGCTAAGAAGTTAAGAGCACGCACCTCGAGCGAATCGCACAAGGCGACGACCGTTGCTGTAATCGGGCTCGGCAGATTTGGCAGCGCGCTGGCAATCGAGCTTATGGAGCAGGGGCGTGAAGTGCTTGGAATCGACTCCGACGAAAGCTTGGTTCAGGATCACGCAGGACTCCTAACTCAAGCTGTCAAAGCCGATTGCACTAGCGAGGCAGCTCTGCAAGAGCTAGGAATCGTCGATTTCGATTCAGTGGTCGTAGCAATAGGAAACGACATCGAGTCGAGCATTCTGTGTTCATCGATTCTGCTCGGTTTTGGCGTCAATGACCTTTGGGCAAAGAGCACGTCGAAAGCTCACGGACGCATTCTCAAGCAGCTTGGTGTACACCACGTAGTATTCCCCGAGAGTGACATGGGAAAGCGAATCGCGCATCAGGTCGGCGGTGATCAGCTTGACTACGTCGAAATAGACGAGAAGTTTGTGATGGCTAAGACCAATGTTGCCGAGCGGTTTGCCGGAAAAACGCTCAGGGAACTTCAATTCCGAAGCACTTTCGGGATCATCGTTGTTGCTACCAGCCATGTCGGTGAGGACTACTTGCCAGCGACCCCCGATACGGTGCTCAACCCGGGCGACTACTTGATTATTGCTGGACCTAAGCCTGAGTTAGAGGCTTTCTGTCGAATCGGCTAGC
>CAZXFZ010000206.1:0-1580 GCA_964640285.1 uncultured Rhodoluna sp. | reverse complement strand
AGTGCCATCGGTACGGGACTCTCGTTCGCAGGCCTGCGAACTCGCATACTCCCTACCAAGTGCCACCGGATTACAGTTTGGTAACCAAACGCTGAGAGTCGAAACCGTAACCGATTGCAGAACGAGCTTGTGACATAGATTCTTCTAGTACCCAATCCCCATAGGAGCATCGTGTCGCGCAATTCACGCATCGGTCTGGCCTTTAGCCTCATCCTTTCTCTTTTCGCATCGTTCTTCGTGTCAGCACCTGCTGCGGCTTTAGAGAGCGACACCGTCAACTTGACCGTTCACTACCAGCGACCAGCGGGTGACTATGACAACTGGAACGTATACCTGTGGCGCAATGATGACGCAGCCAACAAAGACCAAGAGGTTGACCCAAATGGATTCAAGTTCGAATCGGATGATTCATTCGGCAAGGTTGCCAAAATCAAAGTGACCGGCATGAAGCCCTACAAGAACCTAGGCCTAATCATTCGCAAGGGCGCTTGGGTCGCCAAGGACGTAAGCGTTGACCGCTTCATCGAGAAATTTGACGCTAACGGCAACGCCGAGATTTGGCTGATTCAAGGAGATGCAACAATTTACACTTCATCGCCCGTGGTAGCCGACGCAATCACTATGGCTTCGCACGACAGCCTCAAGAGCATTAGCGTTGTACTCAGTCGACGTGTGGCTGTCTCTCCGCTGCCCACCTTCAAAGTGACCCTCGGCGGTACGACGCTCACCCCGAGCTCGGTGGTTCCAGGTGTAACAACCTCGAAGGGTGCCATTGATTTCACACTCAACTTCGCCAGCGATCTGACCATCGGCGGGGCATACAATGTCGCACTGGATGGATTTGGATCTCGTGCGGTGACAGTGGGCAAGGTCATGGGCTCGAAGGAATTCGAAACCATGTTCACCTACAACGGCGATGACCTTGGCAACACCTACACCAAGGCAAAGACTGACTTCAGGGTTTGGGCACCAACTGCGTCGGATGTGGTCTTAGTCTCATACGGCAAGAATTCCGCAAACATGGTCAACATCGGAACGGAGATTCCAATGACCAAGTCGACTGCTGGAACCTGGACTGCCTCGATTTCTGGTGACCAGAACGGCCTGATTTACACCTACAAGGCCAAGCACGGTGAATCGTGGAACGAAGCCGTGGACCCGTACGTTCGCGCAACAACCGTCAATGGTGGCCGTGGTGTCGTGGTTGACATGGACGCACTCTGGCCAAGCACACGCGCTGCGAAGCCTGCCTTCAGCGGAAAGTCGACCGACGCAGTGTTCTATGAGTTGCACGTTCGCGACGCATCGATTGACTCCAGCTCAGGTGTCTCGGCGGCAAATAGGGGCAAGTTCCTCGGTTTGACCGAGGTTGGAACCAAGACGCCAAACAAGAAAGCGCCTACGGTGCTGTCTGGCATCAAGGATCTTGGTGTAACCCACGTTCAACTTCTGCCTGTATATGACTTTGCGTCAATCGACGAGACCCAGAAGGATGCGTACAACTGGGGATACGACCCACAGAACTACAACGTTCCTGAGGGTTCATACTCAACAAAGCCGCAGGATCCGCTAAACCGAAT
>CAZXFZ010000205.1:0-1627 GCA_964640285.1 uncultured Rhodoluna sp. | reverse complement strand
TCGAAGTTCGGTCGCTGACTGGTGCTGCTATCGGCAAGGCCGTTCAGCACTAAGTATCACCAAACAAAAAATGGAACCCCCGCTCTTCAGGGCGGGGGTTCCGTTTCTTTAATCGGTTGCTCGGCAGTGTTGATTGGCCCTTAATGGCGCTCGATCACGAGAAGAACGAAGATCACTGTGAAAATCGCTGGGGTCACGAATTTGACAACCGCGAGCCACTTCGCAGCCTTCACCATGCTTGCCACGGTTTGGGTTTCGCCAGCGGTCGAACTCGCGAGGTCGCTTGCTGCGGCCTGGGCTTGACTAGCGCCCCAAAATTGTGCGAGCGCTCCTAGGATGCCGCTTGCGAGCAAAATCATGATGACCGCGAGCCGCAAGCCCATTGGTTGTTGATCGAGTTCAGCCACAAGTCCAGCCGTTGTGATCAACAGAAATGTTGGGGCTAACTGACTAACCACGATTGTTTGCCACGCTTTGTTCCATTGCAGGAATAGTTCGCTCGGGTTCATGTTGTTCCTTTCGAATCATGAAGACAAACAACCGTGCTCAAGAGTTTCTTTCGAAGCGCTTTCGCAAACTCTTATCCGGCGACCCAAATGGAATTCCACCCTGGTTGCCAATTGTGGCGGCCGGCAACCAGCCTGGGCTATTTGTGCCTACGGATGCCCCTTGGGTGGTTCACGGGGATTTCTCAACTCTGGTTGGTGGCATTCGCGCGCTAATTCTGCAGGCCCTGCACCCGGCCACGCTCGCTGGTGTGGCACAGCATTCTCGTTACAAAGCAGACCCACTTGGTCGACTATCGGGCACCATTCGTTGGCTCACTGTCACCACATTCGGTTCTATTGAGGCGATCCAGCAAGAAGCATCGCGAGTAAACCGCCTGCACGAGCGAATCCGGGGCGAGGTGCTCGATGCCGATGGCGGATCGGCATCCTATTCGGCTCAGGATTCGAGGCTGCTGTTGTGGGTGCATCTGGCATTCACCGAGGCTTTTCTTTCGGCCCAACTGGAGGTTTCGAACACTGAGATTCCTGGTGGCGCAGACGCATACGTGAACCTCTGGCGAAAATCGGCGGTGCCACTTGGTCTAGACCTCGAGTCGCTGCCAGCAACGCGCGAACAGCTTTCGAACGCATTACTCGAGTTTGCTGACAACGGTGAACTTCGGTTTGATGAGGCAACAGCCGATGTCATGAAGTTCATCGAACGGCCACCCCTGCCCAAGCCCGCAGCGCTGGTCTACCGAGTGCTTTTTCGGGCCGCAATCGCATCCCTGCCCGATTGGGCAGTGGAATTGACCGGTTACCGCGTCAGCAATCCGCGAGCGGTTTTGTGGTTCACCAAATGGTTGCTGGCACTGATGCGCAAAGCCATAGGCCCAGAGAGCCCAATTGAGGATGCCGCCAGAGCCAGACTCAAGCGGGCCGGCGTCATCTAGTCGGCTCAGCCAACGTGAACGCTAGCTCTGCGTAGGTCATTTCGGCCCAGTTGAACCAGTCTCGGGTGAAGTGCTCGGGATCGGTCACGTCGAAAGCCTCGTGGATGTAACCGTTGCTCGAGCGCGTGCGTTCGATCAGACGCAGAGCGGCCAGTTGGTCGGCGGGGTTGTCAGCGGTAATTCCCT
>CAZXFZ010000204.1:0-1629 GCA_964640285.1 uncultured Rhodoluna sp. | reverse complement strand
CGCTGCGCTCCAAGAGCAACTCTCGGATGCGTCGGTGCACGCGAATGCCGCACTAGCCAAAAAGCTCAATCGTCGATACGCCGAACTAAGTGCAATCGTTGCGGCCTACAAGTCGGTGCTTCAGTTGACTGAGGATCTAGCCGCGGCGAAAGAACTGGCCAAAGAGGATGAGGCCTTTGCCGAAGAGGTGCCGCAGACCGAAGAAAAACTGGTCGCTGCAAACGAGAAGCTTCGGCGTCTGCTGATCCCTCGCGACCCAGACGATGGCCGTGACGTGATCATGGAAATCAAGGCTGGCGAAGGTGGTGCCGAGTCTGCACTGTTCGCTGCCGACCTGCTTCGCATGTACATCCAGTACGCCAATTCGAAAGGTTGGAAGACCGAGGTTCTCGATAAGAACGAGAGCGATCTCGGTGGCATCAAGGACATCCAATTGGCTATCAAGTCAAACGCTAGCGAGCCCGCTGCCGGAGTTTGGGCCCACCTCAAGTTCGAAGGTGGAGTGCACCGTGTGCAGCGTGTTCCGGCAACCGAAACGCAGGGTCGCATTCACACCTCGGCCGCAGGTGTTTTGGTTTTTCCTGAAGTTGACGAACCCGAAGAAGTTGAGATCAGTCAAAACGACTTGCGCATCGACGTTTATCGCTCGTCTGGTCCTGGCGGTCAGTCGGTGAACACCACTGACTCGGCCGTCCGAATCACTCACTTGCCGACCGGAATTGTGGTTTCGATGCAGAACGAGAAATCGCAGCTGCAGAACCGTGAGGCCGCGATGCGTGTTTTGCGCGCTCGCATTCTGGCAGCTCAGCAGGAGGCCATCGAGGCAGAGCAGTCGGCCGCCCGAAAGTCGCAAGTGCGCACGGTGGATCGCTCCGAGCGCATCCGCACCTACAACTTTCCCGAGAATCGCATCGCAGACCACCGCACCGGTTACAAGGCCTACAATCTCGATCAGGTCATGGACGGCGCACTTGAGCCGGTGATTCAGTCGGCAATCGCGATGGATGAAGAAGCTCGTCTGGCCGCACTGGGATCGAACTCCTAGGCAAATTCGTGAAGTCAATCAGCGAAGAGCTTCGCGATTTAGCGGCCGCATTCGCCGAGGCCGACATCGAAAGCGCCCAGGTGGATGCCGAATTGCTTTTGGCTCATGTTCTCGGCGTCTCACGTGGCGAGCTGCAAGCCAAAATCCTGATCGGCGAAGAGCTGACCCAGCAGCAGCTCGATGCGATTGATCCGCTTGCCGCGCGAAGAATCTCAAGGGAGCCACTGCAGCACCTAACCGGCGTCGCATACTTTAGGCGGCTGGAGCTTTCGGTTGGCAGGGGAGTCTTTATCCCTAGGCCAGAGACCGAGTCTGTGGCTCAGTTGGCAATTGACGAACTCAAGTCGCTTCAGGGCAACCCAGTTGCAATCGATCTTGGAACGGGTTCCGGCGCCATAGCCTTGGCGATGGCAACCGAGGTGCCTGCGGCACGGGTGTTTGCAGTTGAAAAATCTGCAGAGGCCTTTATCTTCACTCGAGCCAATTTCGAGCGGTACCAGCACGCGGGCGCGCAACTCGTTCTTGGAGGTCTCGCCGATGAGTTTCAAGAGCTCAATGGCACCGCTCAATTGGTGGTGTCCAAT
>CAZXFZ010000203.1:0-1647 GCA_964640285.1 uncultured Rhodoluna sp. | reverse complement strand
CAAGTTAGTCGGCAGCGGCCAACTGACCGCAAGCGCCATCGATTTCTTTTCCGCGAGTGTCTCGCAGTGTGGTCGGAATGCCTGCCGCTTCGAGTCTGCTGATCCACACGCGGGTAGTCTCAGGCAGCGATGCCGTCCAAACCGAACCCGGTGTTGGGTTCAGTGGAATCGGGTTGACATGCACCCACCCCTTGCCGCGAGCGTTCAACTTTTCGGCAAGCAAATCTGCGCGCCAGGCGTGATCGTTCATGTCTTTGATAAGCGCATACTCGATTGACACTCGCCGGCCGGTTTTATCGAAGTATGCCCTAGCGGCATCGAGCGCTTCATCGACCTTCCACTTGGAGTTGACCGGAATCAACTCATCACGCAGTTCGTCATCGGGTGCATGCAGTGACAGTGCAAAAGTTAGAGGCAGATCCTCATCGGCTAACTTGTGAATCGCAGGCACTAAGCCAACCGTCGAAACAGTGATGTTTCGGGCCGACATGCCTAGGCCGTCGGGTTGTGGGGCAACCATCGTGCGCACCGCCTGCATCAAGCGGTTGTAGTTTGCGAGCGGCTCACCCATGCCCATGAAAACGATGTTGCTGACGCGCTCAGGGTTCTCGGGGTCGCCACCCTTGCGCCCGCCAAGTTCGCCGTTCGCAATCGCAGCATTCGCGCGAACCACCTGCTCGACAATTTCGGCAGCCGACATATTGCGAGTTAGTCCGGCTTGACCGGTCGCACAGAACGGGCAGTTCATGCCGCATCCTGCTTGCGAGGATACGCACAGCGTGATTCGACCCGGATAACGCATCAGCACCGACTCAACCAGGGCACCGTCGAACAGGCGCCAAAGGAACTTGATGGTGTCGCCCTTGTCGGTTTGCAGGCGACGCACCTCGGTCAGCAGGGTTGGCAGCATGCCTTCGGCCAACTGCTCACGGATGTTGGCCGGCAGATCGGTCATCTGAGCTGGGTCACTGGTGTAGTGCGTGAAGTAGTGGGTGGCCAGCTGCTTGGCCCTAAAGCCCGGCAGCCCGAGCTCCTTCAATCGAGTCTGGCGCTCTTCTGGAGTCAGATCAGCGAGGTGCACCGGTGGCTGCTTGCCCTTTGGTTCGGCAAATTGAAGCAGTGGGCGCCCTTCGGCATCCAGCTTTTGCTTCCAGCCCTCAGTTGTGGGGCGAACCTGGCGTTGTTCAGTCACCCGACAAGTCTAGATTGCTTTGAATTTGGTAACACTTCAGAGAATTTTGTAAACGCTTACGGACTCTTGAAGTAACCTAATCGGAGTTGATTTTTGGAGGTCTTATGTCGGGCACCAGCATCCTTGTTTATGCCGAGCGCGTGGGTGGAAACCTGGGCGAAATTGAGAAGCTACTCAAGGGTCCACTCAAGGACTTCGACGGGATTCACGTGCTGCCGTTCTTTCACCCTTACGACGGTGACGACGCAGGCTTTGATCCAATCGACCACAAGATCGTGGATCCGCGCCTAGGCACCTGGGTCGCCTTCAAGCGCATCAGCGAGACCCACGAGCTAACCGCAGACCTAATCGTGAATCACGCATCTAACCTTTCGCCAGAGTTCCTCGACTGGCAAGAAAAGGGCGACGCATCGGACTACGCCGAGCTGTTCCTTACTTTCGACACTGTATTTCCG
>CAZXFZ010000202.1:0-1655 GCA_964640285.1 uncultured Rhodoluna sp. | reverse complement strand
TTCGATCCCGAGCTGGCCCTCTACGGCGGAGAGGATGGCATGTCGGTGATGCACCAGGTCAGCGCCTCGGCTAAACGCTTGCTTGTGCCGGGCGGTTTGCTGGTGGTTGAGCATGCCGACTCACAAGCCGAACAGGTCTGTCAACTACTATTGGCACAGGGTTGGGCAGCAGTGACCAAACATCAAGACCTGACCGGTCGAGACCGCGCAGTTACTGCTAGACGCTAGTAAATTCCCATCCATCGGCCCCGATTGGCGAAGAGCGAGGTGAGACATGAGTGACCGCATCTATGACTGTTCGATTGATACCGAACTGTTGACTGGGATGCGCCTAGCCAAAGTCTCGCTCGGGCGGCACGAGTTGGTTGTCATGCCAACAGACACGGTTTACGGCATCGGTTGCGACGCCTTTTCGCCCAAGGGCGTCGAGGCGCTGCTTGCCGCGAAAGGACGCGACCGACAAACTCCACCTCCGCTACTAGTCGGCAATTCGAGCGCGCTAAACGCACTCGCCGAATACGTTCCCGAGGTTGCTCAGAAACTAGCAGACACCTTTTGGCCCGGTGCTCTGACCATGATCCTTCGTTCTCAGCCGAGCCTGAACTGGGATCTAGGCGAGACGAAGGGCACTGTCGCGCTAAGGATGCCCGATCACAAGATTGCGCTTGCACTGCTTCAAGAAGTCGGCCCGATGGCCGTTTCGAGTGCCAACCTCACCGGTCAACCTGCGGCTACCACCTGCCAACAGGCCGAAACATATCTATCCGAATCGGTGCAGGTTTACCTAGACGGAGGCCCGAGCCCAAAGGGTGAAGCGTCAACAATTGTTGACCTGACGGCCATCACAGAAACCTATGACGACGAGGGAAACCTCACCATCGAGGGCAAACTTCGAATTGTTCGGCAAGGCGCTTTGAGCGCAGAAAAGATTCGTGCGGTTGCCGGAGACCTCTTGGAGCTTGCCGACTAATGCGCGCGTACCTCTTGATGATGGCAATCGCCGCCGGAGTAACTTTCGTTGCTACCTGGCTTACTTTGCGGATCAGTCACAAATACAAGCTTTACCCGCAGATTCGATCTCGCGACGTGCACACCAGACCAACCCCTCGACTTGGCGGTGTGGCCATGTTCATCGGCTTCGTTGCGGCGATTTCGGTTGCCGGAGCGTTCGGCTGGTTCCAGAGTCTTTTCAAAGATCCGGTTCATGTTTACGCAATCGTTGGTGCCGCTTTCCTTATCACGCTCATCGGGTTCCTTGATGACCTGTATGACCTTGACTGGACTTTGAAGCTTGCTGGGCAATTTGTCGTCGCGGGCTTGATGGCCTGGCAAGGCATCCAGGTGGTATCACTTCCGATCGGCGGTCTAACCATTGGAAGTTACGGCATTTCGCTGGTTGCCACAGTCTTCATCACCGTGCTGGTGATGAATGCGGTGAATTTCATCGATGGCCTCGATGGTTTGGTTGCCGGAGTGGTCACGATTGGCACCGCGGTTTTCTTCGCCTATTCCTACCTATTGGCGCAGCAAACCTCGCCAACCAACTACTTCAACCTTGCCTCGCTGCTCGGCGCGATTGTGATCGGAATGTGCCTCGGGTTCCTGCCGTTCAACTGGCGCCCAGCCAAAATCTTTATGGGGGATGCCGGTGCGCT
>CAZXFZ010000201.1:953-1688 GCA_964640285.1 uncultured Rhodoluna sp. | reverse complement strand
CCATGTCGACCCAAAGCTTTGCGCCAACCTCGTCGGCAATCTTGCGGAACTCTGCGAAATCGAGGTGCTGCGAGTATGCGCTCCAGCCGGCAATCAGCACGGCAGGCTTTACCTCGTGCGCGCGGGCTCGAACGACATCCATGTCAATCAGGTGGGTCTCTGGGTTCAGCTCGTAGGCGTGCGCCTCATACATCTTGCCCGAGAAGTTCAGGCGCATACCGTGGGTCAGGTGGCCACCGTGAGCCAGTTCCAAACCGAGGATGCGATCGCCCGGGTTCGCCAGCGCCATCAGCACTGCCGCGTTCGCCGAAGCGCCCGAGTGTGGCTGAACGTTTGCGTGCTCGGCTCCGAACAGTGCCTTGGCGCGCTCACGCGCAAGTTCTTCGGCCACGTCGACAGCCTCGCAACCGCCGTAGTAGCGCTTGCCCGGATAGCCCTCGGCATACTTGTTGGTCAGCACCGAACCCTGTGCCTCAAGAATCGCGCGCGACACAAAGTTCTCGGATGCGATCATCTCGAGCATGCTGCGCTGACGGTCGAGTTCAGCGGTGAGCACCGCTGCGATTTCTGGGTCGATTTCGCTCAGCGGAAGGTTGTGGGTTGAGTTAGTGCCCGACATAGCTGAATTCCTTTGGATTTAGGGGGTTGCAAGCGGCGCCAGTGCCAAGTTTGTTGCTCTAATTCTAGCCTTCGCAGGCCTGCGACACGCCTGTGTTCGGGTAGCCACACGTGCAA
>CAZXFZ010000201.1:0-943 GCA_964640285.1 uncultured Rhodoluna sp. | reverse complement strand
AGCATGCGCACGGGGGTTCGTGGCGCATCCGCAATTTGGTTCAAAGTAGGTAATTTCATGTCTGCATCGGCAATCATCGGAACGATCATGATTGTTGCTGGAATCGGCCTAATTGGCTATTTAGTCTTTGAGATGATCCGCGACCGCAAGCGCAACGGCTAGCCTGCCGCCAACGGCATCCTGCTCGGTCTTAGTAACCTATTAGGCATGACTGAAGCGACCACCACCCACTGGGTGCTCACCCTCGTATGCGAAGACAAGCCGGGCATCGTGCATGCCATCTCGGGGGCTATCTTTGCTGCGAACGGAAACATCACCGAGTCGCACCAGTATTCATCGCCAGACACCGGCCGCTTTTTTATGCGCCTGCAGATCGAGTCGGCTGTTCCGCGTGACTTTTTTGTAAACCAGCTGACCCCGGTGGTCGAGCGCTATCAGATGGACTGGCACCTCGACGTTGTCGGCCGCGCCATGAAGACTCTGGTTCTGGTTTCGAAGAGTGCCCACTGCCTGAACGACATGCTGTTTCGTCAGCGCGAGGGGCGCCTGCCGGTTGAGTTTCCGGCGGTATTCGGCAACCACGCAGAGCTTGCGCCGATGGCCGAGTTCTATGGCGTGCCATTCGAACACCACCCGATTGCTTCGGAGGGCGACAAGCGCGCCTTCGAGCACATGCTGCGCGACTACATCAAGTCGGCCAACATCGAGTTGATTGTGCTTGCTCGCTACATGCAGATTTTGTCTGAGGAATTCTGCCGTGAATTCGAGGGTCGGATTATCAACATCCACCACTCATTCTTGCCAGGTTTCAAGGGAGCAAACCCCTATGCGCGCGCCCACGCTCGCGGAGTCAAGTTGATTGGCGCTACCGCCCACTTCGTTACGTCCGACCTCGACGAAGGCCCGATCATCGAGCGGGACGTGATTCGTGTGCAGCACACCG
>CAZXFZ010000200.1:0-1699 GCA_964640285.1 uncultured Rhodoluna sp. | reverse complement strand
CAAGCCCTCGTGAGAGACGAAGAACTCGGTTGCACGAAGCTCGGTTGAGTCCACACCGCAAGCCTGCATGAACTTCATGGCGCGATCGATGTCAGCAGCGATTGACTCGTACTTTTTGTTCGCTGGATTGTCAGTAAATCCCTTGTTCCAAGCGTGCACCTGACGAAGATCGGCAAAGCCACCGGTGGTGAATGCGCGAATTAGGTTTAGCGTTGATGCAGAGGTGTGATAAGCCTGCAGCAATCTGGCCGGGTCATTGGTCCTTGATTCTTCGGTGAATTCGTAGCCATTCACCGCGTCTCCACGGTAGGCAGGCAGGGTCACATCGCCGCGGGTTTCGAAATCTGATGATCTTGGCTTGGCGAATTGACCCGCCAGGGCAAAGCGCTTGATGACCGGTAACGAAGATCCGTACATCAATACAACCGCCATCTGAAGCACGGTTTTGATGCGATTGCGAATTCGATCCGCGGTTGCGTCCGCAAAGGTTTCAGCGCAGTCGCCACCCTGGAGCAAAAAGGCTCTGCCACTGGCGGCCTCGGCCAGACGAGTGCGAAGGGTGTCCACCTCACCGGCAAACACCAAAGGTGGCTGCTTCGCGAGGGTTTCGGTTGTTGCCTTCAAGGCATCGCTTGAATACCAGGTTGGCTGCTGCTTCGCCTCAAGAGAGCGGTAGTTGTCCAATCCAAAGTCGTTCATTTCGACCCCTTCCCTATCGTGCCATCCGGTTCCGAACCGTAGAGGCGTAGACATCTTCATATTGCTGGCCAGAAAGTCTCATGATGTCGTAGACAATCCGGTCGGTGACAGCGCGCAGCACTGCGCGCTCACCGTCCATGCCGGCAAAACGGGAGAAGTCGAGGGGGTCGCCCATGACCACACCAACTCTTCTGATCTTTGGAATTGTTTGTCCGATGCGCTGAACCTTCTCGGTGTCGATCATCGCAACTGGAACGACCGGGACCTTCGCCTGCAGCACCATGCGTGCAATGCCGGTTCGTCCCCTGTAGAGCTTTCCATCTGGCGATCTAGTGCCCTCTGGGTAGATGCCCAACAGCAAGCCACGCTCCAAAACACCCAGACCCGTGTTCAACGAATCCTCGGATGCCTTGCCGCCGGATCGATCTATCGGGAGTTGCCCGGTCGCCTTGAAGAACCAGCGCACCACCGCACCCTTGATTCCCTTGCCAGTGAAGTAGTCACTCTTGGCCAGGAAGGTGACCGGCCTGGAAACCTTCAGAGGAAGGAAGATCGAATCCGAAAATGACAGGTGGTTGGACGCAAGAATCGCGGCACCAGTTTTGGGAACGTGGTGTTTGCCGCGAATCCAGGGTCTGAAGAGGACGCGAAGAATTGGCCCGAGAACAAAATTCTTCAGAAAGAAGTAGGCCAACGTAAGCTCCAGTCTTTTGCTAAAGCTTACCCAACGGACTCGCGGGCCAAGTCGGCAGCACCGATAACTCCGGCTTGATTCGAGAACTTAGCTGCAACCACCTTGGCCTCGGGTCTGAAACCCCTTGCCGGTAGTTCACGCAAGTAGGCCTGCCTAATCGGCTCCAGAATTAGCTCGCCCGCCTCGGACAAGCCACCTCCGATCACGTAAACCTGAGGATCTAAAACCGCAGTGATGGTGCCCATGGCCTGACCCAAGTAGCTGCCCGCCTGAACCACTAGTTCGCGAGCGCCAGCGTCACCCTCG
>CAZXFZ010000199.1:273-1737 GCA_964640285.1 uncultured Rhodoluna sp. | reverse complement strand
TTTTATTGCCGGTGGTGAGGATTAGATGCCCCTCTTTATTGCTTATGCTCATCAAAATTAGACCCCTGAGCCTCGCCTGCAGGTTCTCTTCGGCTAATCCGCTCAGCGCCAGTTGCGACCCGAACAAATTCACGCCTTGGCTAATTGGCACCTCGCGAATACTGACGCCCAGACGTCTGGCAAGGTCATGAGCGTCGCTCTTCGAGTGGTCACTCGAATATTCACTCGGCATACTCACGCCAAAGACCCTGTTTGCACCAATCGCATCCACGGCTAGTGCAGCACAGACAGCGCTGTCGATTCCGCCACTGAGGCCAAGAATGACTGAACTAAAGCCGTTCTTCTCGACATAGTCGCGCAACCCCAAAACAATGGCGTTCCAAATCTGCCAATTGTTGTCGAGATTGGTCTGAACTTCGTTCTCGGGATTGCCCGAGACCAGTTGGGCACTGTCCTTAGACTCAACATCAATAAGAAGTATGCCTTCAACAAATTGCGGTCCGCGCCCGACCAGTTTTCCGTTAGCTGTGGTGAAGAGGCTATCTCCATCGAAAACTAGGTCATCCTGACCGCCAACAAGATTGCAGTACGCGACAGCTGAGTTAGTTCGTATCGCAAGATCAGTAACGAGGGCTAGTCGACGGTCATCCTTATCAGCCTCGAATGGGGAACCGTTCAAAACCAGCGTCAGATCGGTCGATGACTGGGCAATCTGGGCCACAGGCCCACCCGTCTGCCAAATGTCTTCGCAAATAACAACCGAAAGCTTGAGTCCATGGCAGTCAAAGGTGAGTAATTGATCTGCTGGCACGAAATTTCTGAACTCGTCAAAGACACCATAGTTGGGCAGGTGGTGTTTGTCATAAGAGTGCAGGATGCGCCCATCGCGCAAAACGCTGGCCCGGTTGTGCGAGATAGCCCAGTTGTTCGGATTTGAGGCGATGGCTGGGTGCCCGAGCACCACCGTGATGTCACCAAAACCGTCATCAGCCAATCGAGCGGCAAAACCGGCAACGGATTGCTCGGCGAGTGAGACAAAAGACCTACGCGTAGCCAAATCTTCAATCGGATAGCCAGTGACCACCATCTCAGGAAACAAAACCAGATTTGCACCAGCTTTAGCTGCCTCAGCAACTTGCTCGAAGCAGCGATTGAGGTTGCTCGAAATCGCGCCAACTGTCGGGTTAGTTTGCACGATAGCGAGGCGAAGATTCGGCATACCAGATAGCCTAATAGCAGCGTAGGAGAGGACCCGAAATGGATAAGCAAACCGACTTTGTTCTTCGCACGATCGAAGAGCGCGGTGTCAAGTTTGTGCGACTTTGGTTTACTGACGTAGCGGGCACTCTAAAGTCTGTGGCGATTGCCCCAGCTGAGGTCGAGGGTGCTTTCGCTGAGGGGCTAGGTTTCGACGGTTCCGCTATCGAAGGACTCGCCAGAACCTACGAGGCAGACATGCTCGCC
>CAZXFZ010000199.1:0-263 GCA_964640285.1 uncultured Rhodoluna sp. | reverse complement strand
CGAATGTTTTGCGACATCAACACTCCCGACGGCAAGCCTGCCGCCGCTGATCCTCGCAATGTTTTGCGTCGCGCCCTCGCGAAGGCGTCCGACCTGGGATTCTCTTTCTACATTCACCCCGAAATCGAGTTCTACCTCCTGAAGTCGGCTGAACTGGGGCCCGAAGGCCCGATTCCCGTTGATAAGGCGGGCTATTTCGACAATGTGCCAGGTGGCACGGCGCATGACTTCCGCCGTCGGGCTGTCTCAATGCTCGAGCAACT
>CAZXFZ010000198.1:0-1739 GCA_964640285.1 uncultured Rhodoluna sp. | reverse complement strand
AGGCAGCATCCGAGCCGATTTACAAGCTTGTTGCAGCGGCTGTGGCTAACGCCAAGGTAAAGGGCGAGAAGGTCGGCACCATTGTGGACGAGGACGACCTAGTCGTATCGGCAGCATTCGTGGACGAGGGAGTAACGCTAAAGCGTTTCCGCCCACGTGCACAGGGACGTGCATTCAAGATCAACAAGCGAACCAGCCACATCACCGTGGTTGTTGCAACTCCTGACGAGCTGCAGAAGAAGGCAGGTAAGTAATGGGCCAGAAAGTCAATCCCTACGGCTTCCGCCTAGGAATCACCACCGAGCACCGCTCTCGCTGGTTCACTGACTCCACCAAGAAGGGTCAGCGCTACGCAGACTACGTGATCGAGGACACCAAGATCCGTGCCTTCTTGCAGGAGAAGCTGGACCGCGCAGGTATCTCTCGCATCGAGCTAGAGCGTACCCGTGACCGTGTTCGCGTTGACATTTACGCCGCTCGCCCAGGTCTAGTAATCGGTCGCCGTGGCGCCGAGGCTGAGACTTTGCGCAGCGACCTAGAGAAGCTAACCGGCAAGCAGGTTCTGCTAAACATCCTCGAGGTTAAGAACCCAGAGGCTGACGCACAGCTTGTTGCACAGGGCATCGCAGAGCAGCTAGCTGCTCGTGTGGCTTTCCGCCGCGCAATGCGTAAGGGCATCCAGGGTGCACTTAGAAGCGGTGCAAAGGGTATTCGTATCCAGTGCTCCGGCCGTCTAGGTGGCGCTGAAATGTCACGTAGCGAGTTCTACCGTGAAGGCCGTGTGCCACTGCACACCCTGCGCTCGAACATCGACTACGGCGTATACGAGGCGAAGACCACCTTCGGTCGCATCGGTGTAAAGGTTTGGATCTACAAGGGTGACCTAACCGCTAAGGAGCTTGCAGCAGTGCAGGCAAACCAGCGCGGACCTCGCCCAGCTGGCGCTGGCCGTCGTGGCCCACGCCCTGACGCTGCACCAGTAGCAGCAGGAAGTGAAGGCTAAGAATGCTGATTCCTCGCAAAGTAAAGCACCGCAAGCAGCACAGCCCAAAGCGCTCCGGTCACGCGACCGGTGGCACCAAGGTGTCGTTCGGTGAGTACGGTATCCAGGCACTAACCCCTGCTTACCTGACCAACCGTCAGATCGAGGCTGCTCGTATTGCAATGACTCGTCACATCAAGCGTGGTGGAAAGGTTTGGATCAACGTATTCCCAGACCGTTCTCTAACCAAGAAGCCAGCGGAAACCCGCATGGGTTCCGGTAAGGGTTCACCGGAGTGGTGGGTAGTAAACGTCAAGCCTGGCCGCGTGCTCTTCGAGCTCAGCGGTGTCAACGAGACCATTGCCCGTGAGGCAATGATGCGTGCCATCCACAAGCTTCCGCTTAAGGCTCGCATCATCAAGCGTGAAGAAGGTGACGCATAATGATCGGTTCAAAGAACCTCACCCCTGAGGACCTAGACAAGATCGAAGACTCCCTGCTAGTTGAGGAACTGCGCAAGGCGAAGGAAGAACTATTCAACCTACGCTTCCAGTCCGCAACCGGACAGCTGGACGCCCACGGTCGCCTAAAGGCCGTCAAGCGTGACATCGCTCGTATTTACACCGTGCTACGTGAGCGCGAGCTCGGCATCCGTGCCGTGCCTGTTGCTGCCGCAGCTCCTAAGACCACCAAGAAGGCAGCTGCTGAGAAGCCAGCTGAGGAGGCATAAAGATGGCCGACGAGAAGAAGCCAGCAG
>CAZXFZ010000197.1:0-1749 GCA_964640285.1 uncultured Rhodoluna sp. | reverse complement strand
TAGCCTCGACCTGGTCGTGGGTTACGTAAACGGTGGTTACACCGAGGCGACGCTGCAGGGATGCGATCTGAGTACGAGTCTGTACGCGAAGCTTGGCGTCGAGGTTCGACAGCGGCTCGTCCATGAGGAACACCTGTGGCTTGCGAACGATTGCGCGACCCATTGCGACACGCTGGCGCTGACCACCCGAAAGAGCCTTTGGCTTGCGGCTCAGGTATGGCTCAAGGTCAAGAAGCTTCGCAGCCTCGAGGACGCGCTCTGCGCGCTCTTCCTTGCTGACGCCAGCGATCTTCAGCGCGAAGCCCATGTTCTCTGCCACGGTCATGTGTGGGTAGAGCGCGTAGTTCTGGAACACCATCGCGATGTCGCGGTCCTTTGGTGGAACGTCAGTGACGTCGCGGTCGCCGATGTAGATGTTGCCCTGGTTGACCTCTTCGAGGCCGGCGAGCATGCGCAGAGTGGTTGACTTGCCGCAACCCGATGGGCCAACGAGGACGAGGAACTCGCCATCCTGGATTTCTAGGTCGATCTGGTCAACTGCTGGGCGGGTTCCACCTGGGTAGAGGCGGGTGGCTTTGTCGAACTTGACTGATGCCATTTTTTGTCTCCTTCACCGGCAGGTACGTGCCGGACGATCCGTTGTGATAGGTCGTTGAACTGGCCGTTCAACCTTTTCATTATGGCATCGGCCCAGCCTCACTTAGACTAGAAAGCCCCATACGTCATCCAATCGTGACTCAAAGGAATCCTTCAAATGACCCCAGAGCCAGAGCGTCTAACTCGCGACCAGCAGCGTGAGGCTGCACGAGCCAAGGCACGTGAACTTCGTGAGCAGCAGAAGAAGTCAGACAAGCGCAAGCGACTCATGATTCAGCTTGGAGTCGTCTTCGGTGTGTTGCTGGTCATTGGTGGTGTTGTGGCCACCGTCATGGTTGGTGCACAGCGTGCCGCCAACACCGGTCTCGAGCCCAAGAACCTTTCTTTTGACGGCGGTTTGAAGATGGGTGTTCAGCAGGAACTGTTCACTGCTGACTCGACTCCAACCATCAGCCCTACCGCAGGTGCGGCTGCTCCGATCAACATTCAGATGTACATCGACTACCAGTGCCCAATCTGCCAGGCATTTGAGATTCCAAATGAGACTCAGCTAAAGAGCTGGATGGACACCGGTGTCGCGACCCTAGAGTTGCACCCAATCTCGTTCCTAGATGGTCGTGGATCACCAAACGAGTACTCGAGCCGCGCGGCCAACGCTGCCATTTGCGTAGCCGAGTACTCGCCTAAGAACTTCTGGTTCTTCCACACCAGCCTCATGAAGAATCAGCCTCAGGAGCTGACCCCAGGCCCAAGCAACCAGGAACTCTTCGACGTTGCCAAGTCAACGGGCATCACCAACGTCGACAAGATCGAATCCTGCATCAAAGACAAGTCCTTTGGCGCTTGGATCAAGAACACCACCGACAGGGTTCTGAGCCCTGAATACAAGGTGGCAGGCTCAGAAATCCCAGTTGAGGGAACACCTACCATCGTGGTGAACGGTCAAAAGTATGAGTGGACCAAGGGCGAAGAGTTGATCAACCCAGCTCGTTTCGCTCAGTGGGTTCAGCAGGTCGCCGCCCAGAAGTAGTCTCCAAGAGACAGTTTCGGGTAACCTTTTCTCGAATCCGTAAGGGTTCGAGGGCAGCCAAACGGCTGCAGGCTTCCTTGGCGCAATTGGTAGCGCACCGCACTTGTAATGCGGGGGTTAGG
>CAZXFZ010000196.1:0-1754 GCA_964640285.1 uncultured Rhodoluna sp. | reverse complement strand
GCGACTTGATTCGAGTCAACATCGCAGCTCGTTCGCTCGAACTACTCGTTGAGCCCGAAGAGCTGGCTGCCCGCAAGCTGGATTGGCAGCCCCTTCCACCGCGCTATACCCGAGGCGTTCTCGCGAAATACTCGAAGTTGGTTCACTCTGCAGCAGAGGGAGCCTACTGCGGATAGTTCGCAAATTCCCTTTTGCTAACGAGAAAGTAGTCCCGATGTCTGAAGTGCTAACCGGCGCGCAGGCGATTGTTCGAAGCCTAGAGCTTCTCGGCGTCACCGATGTTTTCGGCCTGCCGGGTGGAGCGATCCTGCCAACCTACGATCCGCTAATGGATTCGAGCAAGATCCGTCACATCCTCGTTCGTCACGAGCAGGGTGCTGGTCACGCAGCCGAGGGTTATGCCTCGGCCAGCGGCAAGCTCGGAGTCTGCATCGCAACCTCAGGACCAGGTGCCACCAACCTGGTGACCGCAATTGCTGACGCGCACATGGACTCGGTTCCTTTGTTGGCCATCACCGGTCAGGTTGGGTCGAAGCTAATCGGAACCGATGCATTCCAAGAGGCAGACATCGTCGGCATCACCATGCCAATCACCAAGCACTCGTTCTTGGTGACTCGCGCAGAGGACATCCCAGAGGTCATCGCATCCGCTTATCTGATTGCGACAACTGGTCGTCCGGGCCCGGTTCTGGTTGACGTCACCAAGGATGCGCAAAACGCGAAAGCCGAGTTCGTCTGGCCGCCGAAGGTTGACCTGCCCGGCTACAAGCCGGTTACCAAGCCGCACGGAAAGCAGATTCAGGCTGCCGCCGCTCTGATTGCCGAGTCGAAACGTCCGGTGCTTTACGTCGGTGGTGGCGTGATCCGCGCGGGTGCTCACAAGGAACTCCTGAAGCTTGCCGAGCTCACCGGTGCCCCTGTAGTCACCACGCTGATGGCTCGCGGAGCCTTCCCGGATTCACACAAGCAGAACCTCGGCATGCCTGGCATGCACGGAACCGTTCCTGCGGTTACTTCGCTTCAGAAGAGTGACCTGCTGATCACACTTGGCGCACGGTTCGATGACCGCGTCACCGGTGACGTCAAGTCGTTTGCGGTTGGCGCAAAGGTCATCCATGTTGACATCGACCCAGCCGAAATCGGCAAGATCCGTTTTGCTGACGTTCCAATCGTTGGTGATGCCAAAGAGGTCATCACCGAGCTCAACGCCGAGCTGCAGAAACAGCCGAAAGCAAACATCAGCGAGTGGTGGAGCTTCATCGACGGCCTAAGCGCCAAGTATCCGCTGGGTTACACGCCAGCAAATGACGGCAAACTTTCGCCACAGCACGTTATCCAGCGCATTGGCGAGATCAGCGGACCAGAGGCAATCTATGCCGCCGGAGTTGGTCAGCACCAGATGTGGTCAGCGCAGTTCATCAAGTATGAGCGCCCAAACTCGTGGCTCAACTCGGGTGGCGCTGGCACCATGGGCTACTCGGTGCCTGCCGCCATGGGTGCAAAGGTAGCCGAGCCAGAGCGTTTGGTCTGGGCGATCGACGGGGATGGCTGCTTCCAGATGACCAACCAGGAGCTTGCGACCTGTGCGATCAACGGCATCCCAATCAAGGTTGCTGTTATCAACAACTCGTCACTCGGAATGGTTCGCCAGTGGCAGACCCTGTTCTACAACGAGCGCTACTCGAACACCGACTTGCACACCGGAACCGACACCATCATGATTCCGGACTTCGTGAAATTAGCTGAGGCCTATG
>CAZXFZ010000195.1:0-1756 GCA_964640285.1 uncultured Rhodoluna sp. | reverse complement strand
GGAGTTGCCGCGGCCAACGGTTTCAACACCACTGGCATGGCATGGTTGCCACAGCCCGAGATTTATGCCGAGTATGCGCGCGACCGACAGGAGGGGGTTGCTGGTTCGACGCTCGAGCTGTACAAAACTGCGCTAGGAATAAGGCGCAATTTGAGGCTTGGTGAGGGCTCATTTGAGTGGCTTCCCGAGTTCACCAACGACCAGACCCTCGGCTATCGAAACGGTGCGGTTGTCGTGGTGCACAACTTCGGCGAGGCATCGATTGCGATGCCGAGTGGCGAGTTGCTGCTGCGGTCAGCGCAGGGCGCATCCGACGCTCTTTTGGTTGAGCCGCACGAAACCGTGTGGGTTCGAAGCTGAAACGAACTCGGCAAATGAAAAACCCCGCCACTTGGGCGGGGTTTTTCACGCTTTAGGCCTAGTTCTCGATGGCGGGCTTTCGTGGCCACCAGAACTTTTCGCCCGCGATAAAAGCGAGTGCTGGCACGATGACCGTGCGAACGAGCAGGGTGTCAAGCAGCACACCGATGCAGACAATCACACCAACCTGTAGCAGCGCGATCAACGGAAGCACGCCAAGCACGGCAAACACCGCGGCCAGCAGAACTCCCGCTGATGTGATTACGCCACCTGTCGATGCCAATGCCTTAATCATGCCTTCGCGCAAGCCCAGCTTGCCGCTCTCTTCCTTGGCGCGAGTGACGAGGAAGATGTTGTAGTCCACACCCAGAGCCACGAGGAACAAGAACGAGAACAGGTAAACGCTCAGGTCGAGGGCTGGATAGCCGAGCAGGTTCGTGAAGATGAACCAACCGGCACCCAGGCTCGCGAAGAACGAACCGACGACGGTAACGATCAACAGAATCGGAGCCACCAGTGATCGCAATAGAACCAGCAGAACCAAGAACACCAGGGCCAGAATGATCGGGATGATCTTGGTCTGGTCGCGCTCGTAGGCCTGAGTTACCTCAAGTTGCTGAGCCTCTTGGCCACCAACCTTGGCCTCGGCCGACGGAACGTTGGCCAGCTCAGCGCGAAGAGCGGTGATGGCCGCAAAGGCATCCTTTGAAAGCGATTCGGCCTCTAGCGTCACGTTGATCTTGGTGTATTCGTCGCCTGAAAGAACAGCTCCGGTGCCTGGCAGAGTTGCCACAGCGGCATCCTTGACTCCGGCAACCGACTTAGCGGCGGCAACAACTTCGTTCTCGGTGCCGTTCTTGGCAATCACATCGACGGTTGTCTCAGAACCAAAACCAGCAGAGAGGTACTCAGCGCCAACGACAGCCTCTGGCTTCGAAACAAACTGGTCGTTCGCCGAAAGTCCAATCTTGACTCCGCCAACGTTGATGGCGAGCAGGGCTAGAACACCGAGACCGGCAAGTCCGATAATCGCTGGACGCTTGCTGACGCCGCGACCGAGCTTGGCCCAGAGTCCCTTCTCGCTCTTGTTCGGAGCGCCCACCTTTGGTGCAACTGGCCAGAAAATCCAACGACCGAAGCTAACCAGTGCGGCAGGAAGAACAAACAGGGCTGCGATCATGGCAACCGCAACACCAGCAGCACAGGCGATACCCAGCGCACGTGTTCCTTCAAGTTCTGCCAGTGACAGAGTCGACAAAGCCAGGATTACGGTGAGGCCCGAGGCGAAAATGGCTGGTGCTGCCCCGCGCCATGCTGCCGCCATCGCTTCGCGACGGTTTTCAAACTTCAAGAGCTCCTCGCGGTAACGAGAGATCAGAAGGAGGGCGTAGTTGGT
>CAZXFZ010000194.1:1025-1774 GCA_964640285.1 uncultured Rhodoluna sp. | reverse complement strand
AGCCACCATCAGGGGTTCTAACCGCCACAATGCTGAGGTCCGCACTCTTATCGACCACTAAACCGTTAGGTCCCAACTCTCCCTCGCCTAACTGGGCGATCAGTGGGACAAGCAGTCTTTGGGATCTCAGGGCCGCGACCACCTCCTCAAGCAAAACCTCACCTTCTAAGGCTTTGGCGAGCGCCGGAGGGCAACTCCCGTCATCATTCGACCACTGATTCTGTGAGAACGCTCGCCCCTCCCAAGGGACTCCAGCAGAATCGTGAAATCGGTCGTGCGACATTTATCCGTTGGCGATTTCGAGCGCTTGCTCAAGCGTGAAGCGTCCGGCATACAAAGACTTACCC
The DNA here is from genome assembly GCA_964640285.1 of uncultured Rhodoluna sp. Classification (GTDB taxonomy): domain Bacteria; phylum Actinomycetota; class Actinomycetes; order Actinomycetales; family Microbacteriaceae; genus Rhodoluna. Next base: position 1,427 of record CAZXFZ010000194.1, on the reverse strand, counting down.
AAAATTGCGCCTTCCAGACCTAGTCCAACAAGAGCGTGCAGGTCCCTGATGTCATCGAGGGAAGAAATACCCCCCGAGGCAACCACGGGTTTGTTCGTCTTTTCCATGACGAGTTTCAGTAGCTCAAGGTTTGGACCCCGGAGTGTGCCGTCTTTGGTGACATCGGTGACGACATACCTGGAGCAGCCAGCATCCTCCAATCGAGCCAGCACCTCAAACAGATCGCCACCCTCCTGGGTCCATCCTCGCGCAGCCAGCGTGGTACCTCGCACGTCAAGCCCAACAGCGATCTGATCTCCGTACTTCGAAATCACTCGAGCGGTCCAGTCAGGGTTCTCCAAAGCTGCGGTTCCGAGATTGACTCGGGTAGCGCCGAGTTCCAATGCGGCCTCCAAGGATGCA
>CAZXFZ010000194.1:0-974 GCA_964640285.1 uncultured Rhodoluna sp. | reverse complement strand
TCGATTTTCGTATCACCGCTTGCTCTGACCACCTCACCAATCACTGCACGGTTCTCTCCCCTGCCAAACGCGGCATCAAGGTCCACCAGGTGAATCCACTCAGCGCCCGCAGAGATCCAATCACGAGCTGCGTCAAGCGGGTGACCGAAGTCTTCTTCGCTGCCAGCCTCGCCCTGAGTCAGTCGCACCGCCTTTCCAGCGGCAACATCCACGGCTGGAAGTAGTTCCAGTTTCATCACTATCTCCTAGAGGGTAGAAATCCAATTTTCCAAAAGCTTGAGTCCAGCGGCTCCAGATTTTTCTGGATGAAACTGAGTGGCCGAGAGCGGGCCATTTTCCACCGCTGCCAAGAACTTCTCCCCGTGCTCTGACCAGGTCAGCACCGGAGGTACGAATGGGGCTTGTACATCCAAGGTCCACTCCCTAACCGCATAGGAGTGCACGAAGTAGAAGCGCTCTCCCTGAATACCGTCAAACAGAACTGACTTTTCGCCCGGCTCGACTGTGGACCAACCGATGTGCGGAAGTGTTTGTGCTTGCAGCATTTCTACCTGTCCGGGCCACTGACCAAAACCTTCAGTTTCAATGCCGTGCTCGAGACCCTTTTCAAACATGACCTGCATCCCAACGCAAATTCCCATGACGGGTCGATTTGCAGCCAGGCGGCTATCTAGCAAGCTCGCTACATGTGCTTGATTGAGCTTGTCCATCACTGCAGAGAATGCCCCAACACCGGGAATCAATAGTCCGTCAGCCTCAAGGGCCTGCTTTCGATCTGCAGTGAGGGTGACCGACGCACCGGATTCCTCCAGGGCTCGGCAAGCCGAGTGAACATTGCCACTGCCGTAATCGAAAACTACGACTTTTTTCAAAGAGCGCCCTTGGTTGAAGGTACTCCGCTTACCCGAGGGTCTCGCTCGACCGCCTTTCGCAGGGCACGGCTCCCAAGAGCCGCTTCGGTGGCAAGGGCGTTC
>CAZXFZ010000193.1:0-1789 GCA_964640285.1 uncultured Rhodoluna sp. | reverse complement strand
TCGAACGTGTACTCTGATGCCGAGATCGCCCCATTGTTTTCGAACCGGCATCCTGTTGGCGGAGCCCAAATCGCAAAGTCCGCGGCATCCAGCCCAGTTACCGGCTCAGAAAATTGGATGCGCCCGAGTGCCGAAACTTGCCCGCTTCCGGTCTGTAAATCGAACGCCACAACGCGCGGAGCCATGACCGCGGTGATGGTTGCGAATCCGTCGGGGTCGGCTACGGCGGGCAGCTGATCGAGTCGGGCGAAGGCATTCGAATCAACCCAGCTCTGGTTCCATCCGCTCGGTGCGGCATAGACAAACTCGCCTAGGCCATTCATGTAACCGCGCATAGAAATCAAACCATTCGACAGGTGTTCAATTTGAAGCACCAAATCGGTCGCCGCAAGCTGCCCCTTCCAGCGAAGCGGGTCCTGCGTTCCGTTGTTCGCGCCCTGCACATCGATCCAGACCTCGGCGGTGCCGGGTGGGGCCTGCCAAAGATAGGCATCGGCGGTCACGTCAAAGGTCCAGGTGCAGTGGTTAGCGCTGCACACGGGTTCGGGATTCGGTTCAAATGCGCTGGCCGGTGCGGCAATCATCCAACCGACCAGGGATGCCCCAGCGGTGGCCAGCGCCGCAAGCTTGGGCCAGCGTTTCACGTGCTTTCTGTGTTTTTGCATGCAACACAGAAAACTGTCTTTCAGCCAGCCGCGCCGAAGTTATCCACAGAAAAGCGAAAGACCGCACCCAATCGAGTGCGGTCTCTCAAACTTGAAGCAATTAGCCCAGGCGTGCCTTCAGGTTCTCGGCCAAGGTGGCGATGAACTCGTCGGTGGTCTGGTAGGCCTGACCGCCGCCAACAAGAGCAGCGAGGTCCTTGGTCATGTGGCCAGCCTCAACGGTCTTGATGATGACGTCTTCGAGGGTTGCAGCAAATGCAGCGACCTCTGGGGTGCCGTCAATCTTGGCACGGAACTCGAGCGCGCGAGTCCAGGCAAAGATCGAGGCGATCGGGTTGGTCGAGGTCTTCTTGCCAGCCTGCCAGTCGCGGTAGTGACGGGTCACGGTGCCGTGAGCTGCCTCTGCGAGCGCGGTCTTGCCGTCAGGAGTGGTCAGCACCGAGGTCATCAGACCCAGCGAACCGAAGCCCTGAGCAACGGTGTCGGACTGCACGTCACCGTCGTAGTTCTTGCAGGCCCAGACGTATCCGCCTTCCCACTTGAGAGCAGCGGCAACCATGTCGTCAATCAGGCGGTGCTCATAGGTGATGCCAGCAGCAGCGAACTTGTCGGCATACTCAGCGTCGAAGACTTCCTGGAACGCATCCTTGAATGCGCCGTCGTATGCCTTGAGGATGGTGTTCTTGGTCGACAGGTAGACCGGGTAGTTGCGGCTCAGGCCATAGTTGAACGAGGCGCGAGCGAAGTCACGAATCGAGTCCATGTAGTTGTACATACCCATCGCAACACCACCGTGCTCTGGGTAGTCGGCAACGGTCATGGTCTGTGGCTCGCCGCCGTCGGCAGGAGTCCAGGTGATGGTGACGCGACCGGCACCTGGCACCTTGAAGTCGGTTGCCTTGTACTGGTCACCGTGAGCGTGACGGCCGATGACGATTGGCTTGGTCCAGCCTGGCACGAGGCGTGGCACGTTCGAGATGATGATTGGCTCGCGGAACACAACGCCATCGAGAATGTTGCGGATCGTGCCGTTCGGCGACTTCCACATCTTCTTTAGGCCGAATTCCTTTACGCGAGCCTCGTCTGGGGTGATGGTGGCACACTTCACGCCAACGCCGTGCTTC
>CAZXFZ010000192.1:983-1795 GCA_964640285.1 uncultured Rhodoluna sp. | reverse complement strand
CTCGGTAGCAAATGAGCACGGGGTTTCAAATGCCGCAGTAGCACTGCAGTGGCTTCGTCAAAGGCCAGGCGTGATCGCACCGATTGCATCAGCTAGAACCACCGAGCAGCTTGCAGAAATTACCCAAGAGCTAACTCTTACCGACCAAGAAATCGAATTCATCAAGGGTTAGCAATTTCTTGTTTGCCCTAAAGGTAATTGGTTGTAAAGTTGGGGCTTTCGTCCTGTAGAAAGCAAGGTATTGAACGAGCACGTTTTTGGCGCTGCCACACTTCTAGATCCGAATGACCCGATGGGCCTCAGAAATGATGCCCCACTACTCGATGCCTGGATTAGAGACATAACCGCTGAACGCACCCCGTTCCAAATACCCGGCCATAAGGGCCGCATCGATCTAACAGGCCCGGTAGTGGATGGCGACATCCCAGTACTACCCGGTAACCACCCAAACCGCATCTCCCCCTCGCTGATTCTTGAGGCTGAGGCGATTGCAGCCAAAACCTGGGGTGCGGACCTATGCCGCTTCGGCGTGAATGGTTCGACTGGATCCAACCACGCCGCCGTGATGGCAGTGGCTGGGCCTGGTGACAAGGTCATCGTGACTAGGACCCTGCACAAATCCATGCTGGTTGGCATGGTTTATGCCGGTGTTGAGCCAATTTGGGTAAGACCGGAAATCAACCCCATGACCGGTCTGCCCGAATATTTACCCTCTTCAAGACTGCGCGAGACCTTAGAGCAACACCCCGACGCCAAGGCAGTCTTGATTGGTGAGCCCTCATATGTGGGCACCATGTCCAACATCCCCAGAC
>CAZXFZ010000192.1:0-952 GCA_964640285.1 uncultured Rhodoluna sp. | reverse complement strand
GGTTTTCACCCAGATCTGCCACTGAACCCAATTTCAGAGGGTGCTGACATCGTTGTTACCTCTGCCCACAAAACCCTGCCTAGCTATTCGCAGGCCAGCTTTGTTCTAGCCAAGGCGGGATACGTTGACCTGGCTCGACTGAATAAGGCCTTCGACTCAACCCAGACCACTTCGATGTCAGGACGAATCCTGGCATCAATCGATGCGGCCAGGGCGCTGATCTCCCGGCACGGCGCGGAGTTGATCGGTCCAGTAATTGAGGTCACTAAGGCCGGTCGCGCAAAGCTGCGTGAGCACGGCATTGGAGTCATCGACGGTGAATACATCGACCCCCTCAAGCTTGTCATCTTGTTAGCCGAGACTGGTTCGGACGGCAATGCCATTGAGAACGAATTACTCGCTATGAACATAGATCTTGAGATGGCAAACCGAGATGTAATCATTCCGATGATCACTCTCGCAGACACTCCGCAGCGAATCGAATCGCTAGTGAACACGATCATCAAGCTGGTTGAGAAGTTCAGGGGTGAGTCAAGACCAATCTCGGTATCTCCAGCGTTTTCAATTGAACCGGTAGTGATTCAAAACCCCCGCGATGCCTTCTTTGCTGAGTATGAGGTGGTCACTGCGAGTGAAGCAGTTGGACGAGTCAGCGCCGAACTAATCTGCCCCTACCCTCCTGGGGTTCCAGTCTTTAGCCCCGGTGAGCTCATCACTCAAGCAGGGTTTGATGCACTTATGGAGGCTCGAGATATTGGCGTGAGAATCGCTTTCGTCGCAGACCCGACATTGCAAACGTTCAAGGTTTTGAAGGACTAAAAATGTGGCACCATTGAGACCTCAGTGAAAGGTCCAATGATGCGCCCAGTTACCAAAATCGACGAACTTGCTAATGAGTTTCTAGAGATCAACGTTGCCAACAACCCAACCTACGCAACCTACTTGGGAATGC
>CAZXFZ010000191.1:0-1807 GCA_964640285.1 uncultured Rhodoluna sp. | reverse complement strand
AACCTCAACCTCGAGCACGTGCGGCTCACCCAGTTCGCTATCTAAAACCAACGTCTGCAAGACGAGCGAATCACCATCGACCTGAATTCCGCGGGTCAGTAGCCCATCGGTGATGCCGGTCAGCACAAACACCAAATCGTCGCCACCGACCCGCTCTTCGGCCTCGAACTTGCGCTCTAGGTCGTATCCCGCGGCCATCGCGCGCTCAATCTGATCGACATCCTGCGGAGCCAAACGCGCCTGCATGAAGCCGCCCAGCACTCGCACGGCACAGGCGGTGGCAACACCCTCAGGAGCTCCACCAACCCCGAGTAGCATGTCGATGCCGGATTCGGCCGTTGCCGCGGCAACCCCCATAGCCACATCACCCTCGGCAAATTGCACCCACTGCGCACCAGCAGCCTGAACCTGGGCAATCACGTCTTCGTTTCTGGGTTTGTCGATCACGGCCACCCGCAGCTCGCTCGGGTCTTTGCCCAACGCATCGGCCAGGGATGCGACATTCGCCGCAACACTGCGGTCGATATCGACCACCCCGTGACCCGCCGGGCCGGTGATCAGCTTCTTCATGTAAAACACTTCGCTGCAGTCGAGCATGGTGCCGCGACGGCTCGCAGCCATCACGGCTACGGCTCCTTCGAGACCGGCCGCGGCGAGCGCGGTGCCGTCGATTGGGTCAACCGCGATATCCCACTCGAGTGGCTGCCCTTGACCGATAATCTCGCCGTTGTAGAGCATCGGCGCAGCGTCTTTCTCGCCCTCACCGATGACCACCAGACCGCCAAAATCTGCGCCGATCAGCATTTGGCGCATCGCATCCACCGCTGCCATATCAACCGCAAACTTGTTGCCTTTGCCTACCAGCGGAAAACTCGCAGCCGCAGCGGCAATCGTCGCGGCGAAAATGTCGACGGTTGGCTGGTTGGCGTTGTGCAGCATGTGCCAAGGCTAGCGGGCTGACCGCCAGATTTTCGCTAACCTATACAGGAGGCCAAAGACGTTCTTCGCAAACCCCAAAAGCTAATACAAGGAGCACTGCCATGCCAGTAGCATCACCAGACCAGTACCTAGAAATGCTTGACCGCGCAAAGAACGGCGGATTCGCATACCCGGCCATCAACGTTTCAAGCTCACAGACCCTGAACGCAGCACTCGCCGGTTTGGCTGAGGCTGGCTCAGACGGAATCATCCAGGTGACCACCGGCGGTGGCGACTACTGGTCTGGCCCAACCATCAAGAACATGGCCTCTGGCGCTGCCGCGATGGCCGCTTTTGCTCGCGAGGTAGCCAAGAACTACGGCATCACCGTGGCACTGCACACCGACCACTGTGCCAAGCACCAGCTTGACGGCTTCGTTCGCCCGCTCATCGAGATTTCGAAAGAACGCGTTCGCAACGGTCAAGACCCTCTATTCAACTCACACATGTGGGACGGCTCGGCTGTTCCAATGGCCGAAAACCTGCAGATCGCTAAAGAGATGCTGGCACTCACCAAGAGCATCGGTGCGGTGCTCGAGATCGAGGTTGGCGTCGTTGGCGGCGAAGAGGATGGCGTCGAGGGCGGCCACGGCGAGCACCTTTACACCACCCCTGAAGACGGCCTGATGACCGCTGAGGCTCTCGGTCTTGGAGAGAACGGCCGCTACATGGTTGCGCTTACCTTCGGAAACGTTCACGGTGTTTACAAGCCCGGCAACGTAGTTCTGAAGCCAGAGCTACTTGGCGAGATTCAGGCCGCAGTCGGCGCAAAGTACGGCAAGACTCTTCCGTTCGACCTAGTGTTCCACGGTGGCTCGGGTTCAACCGA
>CAZXFZ010000190.1:0-1846 GCA_964640285.1 uncultured Rhodoluna sp. | reverse complement strand
CAGCAGGCTGCTGATGTATGAGGTCTTGTCGATAAAGTACACAGAGTCTTCAGACTCAATTCCAAAGCTCTGCTTCGAGGTGCCGATGTCGCTCATCGTTGAGGACATGATCGAGGTGCTTGTCGAGCTGAAGTAGTTGCACTCCGAATTGGCATACCCTGATCGAGTCGCATCGATGATTGCCTTGGGGGTATCCGCCGAATCAAACTGCCAGAACGACTGCTCCCAAACGCCAAAGTCCGTGCCAGTCGTGGCGTAGTCAGAAAATGCAAGCATCGTGCCCTCGTCGAACATTGAAACGATGGATGCTTCTTCGGTGCAACCATCACCGGTTCCGAAAACCGGATACTCCATGTCGCCAACGTTGTTAGGTTCGTCGGCTTCTTTCATTTCGCTGGCAAAGGCCGACATCGGAACCAGCAGCTCTCTAGCCTTATCCGCCGAAAGCGAGTATGGCGTGAACGCGAAAATGGCGACTGCCGCCAGCGCGACTGCCGCTAGACCACCGCCGATCGCAATGAAGAGGGTTTTGTTGACCGGCTTCTTTGGTGCCGGGGTGAGGTAGGGCATTGCCGGTGCGGCATCCTCGGTTGGCTGGCCAACTGGTGCTTGAGCCACGGGTTGTTGAGCCACGGCTAACTTGGAGCCACAGTTCGGGCAAAATGCAACCTCACCAGCTTTGGTGCCGCAGTTAGTGCAGAACATCGAATTCCCTTCGTTTGCGGCGGTGACGCTGTTGCGCCAAGTCTAGACCCGCGTTTCGTTTTTAAAGAAGGAAAACGGGGCCGGCCTTTCGGCCGACCCCGCAATCCCATTGGAGTGGGTGTTGCAGTTTGTTGTTCTTAGTCGCGGAACTCGACCTTTGCGAATTCCTTGTCATCTTCAGCCGACTTGATGCGAGCGATGGTGAAGATGATTAGACCGAAGAGGCACTTGGCCAGGATGTCAGCGATGCTGTATCCGATTTCGCGAGCCATAAAACCTGCTGGGTCGAACGCGGTCGAGTTCATGTTCATGATGAACGCGATTGGGTAGACACCCCAGGTTGCAATGAGCAGCAGACGCAGCGCGACTACCTTCTTGCGAACAGCCTCTGACTGACGGTCGAGGCTCTTGCCGAGCTCAACGAACAGTACGTACATGATGTAGAGGAATGGGATGGTCGAGAGCAGACCCCATACCGACCAGTTGTCCAGACCGAACAGAGCAATCTTGGCGTCGCCTGGGTAACCCAGAGCAATCATCAAAGCTGCTGCTGGAACCAAGCGCCATAGCAATGAGCTCTGAGCTGCCTTAGCCAACGCGAGAACGGCAACCGTCTCGACTAGCAGCAGTGGCACGGTCAGGAACCAGTCAACATAGCGGTAACCGACGTTGTATAGAACGTGGTTCTGTGCCTCGCCAGTGAGGGCTCCGCCAAACGCGTGGTTGAACGAGTCGAACATTCTGAAGTAGTGGTAAGCAGCGATCGCGGTAACAGTGCCCGAGATCATGACTGCCATTCGGTAGCGCGGAGCAACACGCTCGCGAGCCACGAATAGGAATACGGTGGTGAACAACATTGATGCAATGCCCAGTGAGAGCACGTTATAAACAGCTAGATACTGTTCTGGACTGAGTCCGTTCATTTGTAGATTTCTCCTTGTTTATTAGCTAATTTCCATCGCTGTGCCGTCGTCGGCTTTGACTTCAAGTCGGCGGCGAGAATCGCAGCTAAGGGGTACTACCATCTCAGTCAACTCTCAGGTTGGGGTTTAAAGTCCCGAGCTAGGTCACGCTTTTATAACGAGTTTCTAAAAAGAAATTGGGGAACAACTGCCGATTTTTGCGACTTTGTTCACTCATG
>CAZXFZ010000189.1:0-1864 GCA_964640285.1 uncultured Rhodoluna sp. | reverse complement strand
AGCTGACGCTGACCACGGCCGACTGGAATCATGGCGTCGATGGCCTTGATACCGGTCTGCAGTGGCTCGTGAACTGACTTGCGAGCCATTACACCGGGAGCCTGAAGCTCGAGTGCGCGGCGGCTCTCGGCCTTGATCTCACCGAGACCATCGATTGGGTTGCCCAGCGGGTCAACGACGCGACCGAGGAACTTGTCGCCGACTGGAACCGAAAGAACCTCGCCGGTGCGGTGGACTTCCATGCCCTCCTCGATGCCCTCGAAGTTTCCGAGGACAACGGTACCGATCTCGCGCTCGTCGAGGTTCAATGCCAGACCGAGAGTGCCGTCAGCGAACTTCAGCAGCTCGTTAGCCATTGCACTTGGGAGGCCTTCAACGTGTGCGATACCGTCACCAGCATCGATTACGTGACCGACCTCGGTGCGCGAAGCCTTGGCTGGCTCGTAAGACTTGACGAAGTCCTTTAGAGCATCGCGAATCTCGTTAGGGCTGATTTTCAGATCTGCCATCTCGTTCCTCTACTTCTGGGTTTGAACCCGGTTGGTCTGTGTGTCTGGCGTTATGCCAGCTGCATCTTTGCTTGGTTTAGACGGCTGGAAAGGCTGCCATCGATGATTTGGCCGGCTACCTGAACTTTCAGGCCACCGAGAATTGCTGGGTCTTCTTCGACGTTGATTCGGATGCCGGCACCGTAGGTGCTGGCCAAGGCCGACTCGAGTCGCTTGAGTTGGGCTGCGTTGAGCGGTTGCGCCACGGTTACGGTTGCCACGAGACGCTCTGCGTAGGCAGAAACCTGCTTGCCGAAAGACTCGAGCACCAGAGACACGCGGCGGCGGCGAGCACCCGAAACCGCTCTGCGAATGAGGAGAGTCGATTCGGCCGATGCCTTGCCCTTGAGCAGAGCAGCAACCAGATCGAGCTTGACCTCAGTCGGCGCTTGCTTGTCGTTGAGCGCGGCTTGAAGTTCGTGGTCTGAGTCGATTGCCTGCTGGAAGGCGAACAAGTCGGCTTCGAGGCCTTCAAGCCTCTTGCCCTTGGCGGCGAGGGCGGCCACTGAATAGACGCCGAGCTGCTCGAAGGCATCCACCAGATCGGAACCTGATGACCAACGAAGCCCAACCAGGCCGTCAACGAACTCAAGCGCAGCCTTAGAAACACTCTTGCCGAAGACGGCATTGAGGGCTCCGGATTTGGCCTTAGCCTCGGCGGAAGGGTCCGAGAGGATGCCGCGCAGCTGAGCAGATTCTGCCACCGCGCTACCAATCGAGAAAATCTCTTCTGCGAACTTGAGATCTGCCTTGGCTAGAACAGAATCGAGTGATCCCTTAGCCGCGGCTAGTGACTGCCTGGTTGAACTCGCCATTACTTCTTCTTGCCTGCCTTGTCACCGGCTTCGAGGTCGGCCAGGAACTGGTCGACGACGCCGGCAGCAACCTTGTCGTTCTTTAGGCTTGCGCCAACAACGCTCGATGCGAGGTCGATGGCAAGAGTGCCAACCTCGGCGCGAAGCGAAATCAGTGCTGCCTGACGCTCGGCCTCAATCTGGGCCTTTGCGGTGGCGGTCAGACGAGCTGCCTCCGATGCTGCGTGCTCCTTGAGTTCAGCAAGTATTGCTGCTCCTTCGGCGCGGGCTTCGTCGCGAATCTTCGCAGCTTCGGCACGGGCTTCGGCCTGTGCTGCCTCGATGTTCGCGGTTTTGGCCGCAGCTTCTGCCTGTGCCTTTTCTGCAGCTGCGAGGCGACCTTCGATGGCCTCGGTGCGTGCGTCAAGGGTCTTCTTGAAGTTAGGAAGAACCTTGAACCAGAAGAAGGTAAGCAGGATTACGAAAACAACCGATGACCACAGGATGTCGTAAGTAGCCGGC
>CAZXFZ010000188.1:0-1873 GCA_964640285.1 uncultured Rhodoluna sp. | reverse complement strand
CGCTTCGGCTGAGGTCATGGCCAACGGCCTCGACCTGATTCTCAACGACCCACAGGTCAAGAGCGTCTTCGTAAACGTATTCGGTGGAATCACCGCCTGTGACGCCGTTGCAAACGGTATCGTCGGAGCACTGAACACCCTGGGTGACAAGGCCACCAAGCCACTTGTTGTTCGTCTTGACGGAAACAACGTCGTCGAGGGTCGCCGCATCCTCGCTGAATTCGGCCACCCGCTGGTGACCGTTGTCGAAACCATGGATGACGCAGCCGACAAGGCCGCCGAACTGGCCCACAACGCATAAGCGCGAGAGACAAGAAGGAATCCAAAATGGCTATTTTTCTAAATGAGAACTCGCGAATCATCGTTCAGGGCATGACCGGTAGCGAGGGCATGAAGCACACCCGCCGCATGCTTGCGGGCGGTTCAAACATCGTGGGTGGCGTCAACCCGCGCAAGGCCGGCGAGACCGTTGATGTTGACGGCAAGCAACTGCCAGTGTTCGGCACCGTCAAAGAGGCGATGGATGCGACCGGCGCAAACGTGACCGTGATCTTCGTTCCACCTGCCTTCGCCAAGGCTGCCATGGTCGAGGCGATTGACGCCGAGATTCCGCTGGCTGTAGCAATCACCGAGGGCATCCCAGTGCACGACTCGGCTGAGGCATGGGCATACAACGTGGCTAAGGGCCAGAAGACCCGTCTAATCGGCCCAAACTGCCCAGGCATCATCAGCCCAGGAAAGTCGAACGCCGGCATCACCCCGAGCGACATCTCAGGTTCAGGACCAATCGGTCTAGTTTCGAAGTCGGGAACCCTGACCTACCAGATGATGTACGAGCTTCGCGACATCGGCATTTCGACCGCAATCGGAATCGGTGGCGACCCAGTTATCGGCACCACTCACATCGATGCGCTGGCAGCATTCGAAGCCGACCCAGAGACCAAGGCAATCGTTTTGATTGGTGAAATCGGTGGCGACTCAGAAGAGAAGGCCGCTGCCTACATCAAGCAGCACGTGACCAAGCCTGTGGTTGCCTACGTTGCTGGATTCACCGCTCCTGAGGGCAAGACCATGGGTCACGCCGGTGCAATCGTCTCGGGTTCGGCCGGAACCGCTCAGGCCAAGAAGGAAGCCTTCGAGGCATGTGGCGTGAAGGTTGGCAAGACTCCGAGCGAGACTGCGGCGCTCATGCGCGAGGTTTACAAGAGCCTCTAAGGTCAATTTGAAGCGCCAAATCGCGCTTTATTTGAAGCTTTGTTTGATGCCTGCGATTAGGGGAGTGAGCGTTTTATGAAGAAGCGTCTCACTTTTCTGACCGCAGGCATCGAAGCTTTATTCAGCATTTCGATCACGCTTGGTGTGCTGCTGTTGCCAGCCACCGTCATCTGGTTGTTCGAAAACGACCCTTCGATTAGCTGGTTGGTCTCGTATCGCGCATCCGCCGATTTCTGGTTGGCCGCACAGGGCACCGATATCGTGGTTGCCAAAAGCAAGATTCTCGGAGTTGCGGTCGACCAATTTGCCCTAACCCTGATCCCTCTCGGCTATTCGATTTTCATCGCATTTTTGGCCTATCGAGTAGGTCGAAGGTATGCGGTTACTCCGCAACTTTGGCCAGCCTGGGCCGGAGCCATTCTGGTCTACGGCGCCGCCGCGGTTTTCATCAGCACCAGCGCTTATGACAAGGCCGTGTACCCAATTAACTGGCAGGGCACATTCCTGCCGACCATGTTCTTTGCCTTTTGGATGATCCTCGGTTCGCTGATCGGCAAGCCAGAGCAGCTGCGCCTGATGGATTTGCCAGTAGCCGAAGAACGAGTGCGGTTTCAAGAGTGGATGCGTGACCGCTGGAACCGCACGGGCTGGGTAATTC
>CAZXFZ010000187.1:0-1894 GCA_964640285.1 uncultured Rhodoluna sp. | reverse complement strand
TGCTTCAACGGTGGTGCTGGTGCGGCCGCTGTGCGGAAAAAAGCTCAGAGGATTCTTGAATGCAGCGAAGCCGGCGAACGCCTTTTGCTTCTTGCCGAAGGTCAGCTTGAAGCCAGGCATGCCATAGCTGATGCACTCAATCGCATCCGGCCTTATTTGCAGGATGCGTTCGCGCACTATCTGTAGCGTCTCGCGTGCCTGGGCGTCCACGCCCGCCAGATACTCGTCGATTTCTGCCGCACTCACGGCTTCAGACTATAGGCTCTAGGCATGAAACAGGTGTTGCCGAAGTTGCGGCATCCATGGATTTGGATGTTCGTGATCACCGCATCGTTCCAGATTTTTCGGGGCTCAGTTGGCGACGCCATCATCTTTTGGGGTTTTGTGGCTCTGGCAGTTTTGAGTCAGCTAAATGTGCCCGAACGTGTCTTCGTGGTCGAGCCAAAACTGAACCGCAATCGAATCTTGCTCTGGGTGACGCTCGCGACCGCCGCACTCGTTGCTATCCCCCGCCACACCGGTTTCTATGGGCTTGTGATGATCGCAGTGCTAATTTGCGCGCTGATCTTCAACTGGCAACCCGACAGCAGCGCAAAACCGCGCTCTGATGCGCGCATCCGCCGCGCCCGTTTCGGTTGGGCGATTATCGGCGTTGGCCTGTGCATTTGGGAGCTTGCGGCAAATATTCTGGGTCAACTGCAGGGCACGCTCACCGAATATCCAACCATTTCGGTGCTGATCGACCCGCTGCTCGATCAGCCGTTTGGTCAAGCTTTGTTTGCAGTGGCCTGGATTCTAAGCGGAATGGGCTTCTTGAGACTTTGGAGTCACAAACGATGACACGCTGGATAACGATTGCTGGCTACCTGTGCTTCGTCGTTGCAGGGGTGATTCTTTGGCTGGCAACACGCAGTCGCGGGACCAAAGTAGCTGCCGTTTCAAACTGCACATCCTCGGCGTGGCAGGTGCCCTCAGCTGGATGGGCAGTTCGATGACCACGTTCACCGTGGTGCTTCGCGATAAGGATGCCGTTGGCCCTATCGGCGTATCCCTAATTCTGCTGTCGATGCTGGTGCCGACCATTGTGTTCTCGCCGCTGGCAGGTCTGGTGGCAGACAAGTTCAGCACTCGACAGCTGGTGCCTCCGCTGCTGGTTTTCATGGGTTTGAGCAACCTGACCCTGGCCTTCAACCCTCCGCACTGGTGGACTTACGTTGCGCTTGCCGTGACGGCATCCTGCGGTGTTGCCGTTGGAGCTTCATACAATGCCGCGTTGCCAACTATCGCGACCCAAGATGATTTGCCTCGCGCTACCGGAATCCAGCAGACTTACAGCTCTTTCGGCAACCTCTTCGCACCTGCTGCCGCGGGCATTCTCGTCGGCACCTCAGGTTATGTCTGGCCGTTCGTTATCGATGCAGCGACGTTCTTTATCTTGGCAACCACCATCGTTTTGATTGGCATCAACCGCCCCGGAGTTGTGCACGAATCTGGCGAAAAACTTCGAGCCCTCGACGGCTTCCGCGAAGTGTTCAAGGATGACCTTATTCGTGCGATTGTTGTGCTGCTCGCAGTGCTGATTCTTGCGCTCGGCGTGGTTAACGTAGGTGAAGTTTTCTTGATCACCGACGAACTTGGCGGAAACTCGTTTATCTATGGCATGGCCGGCACACTGTTTGCTGTCGGAAGCCTCTTGGGTGGCGCCACCGCCTCGGCCGTTAAGGTGCCAGAGGTTAGGCAGCCGATGATTGTGGTCGCAGCCATTGGACTCTTGGTGTTGACCGTGTTTGGTTTGTCGCAGGCTTGGCACTGGGGCGTTGCGCTGTGCCTGAGCGTTTTTGCTGGAATCGGCAACTCGATGCTCAACGCCTACGGGGTGGGAATCATCATTCGC
>CAZXFZ010000186.1:0-1937 GCA_964640285.1 uncultured Rhodoluna sp. | reverse complement strand
TTGGTTCGAGCAGATTCAGGAAATCCTGGTTGCAGTCGACGCCAATCAGCGCGTAGTCGGCGCGGGTGCCTTGCACGTCATGTGGGAAGACCTCGCCGAGGTTCGATCCTTAGTGGTTTCAGAAGAGATGCGCGGCAAAGGCGTAGGCCACGCGATTCTCGAGGCGCTGCTTGACCGTGCCAGGAACCTTGGCATTAGGCGCGTGTTCTGCCTAACCTTTGAGACCGCCTTTTTTGGCCGTCATGGCTTTGTTGAGATTAGCGATGTTCCGGTCGATGCCGCCACCTACGAGCAGATGCTTCGATCGCATGACGACGGTGTTGCCGAATTCCTTGACCTTGCGCGAGTAAAAGAAAACACTCTCGGCAACACGAGGATGCTTAAGCTCCTCTAGCGGAAGCGCTGAATAACCTTGATGCATGAGCATCAACCGCCCCAACTCCGCCCGTCGCCTGCCACCTCACATCTATCGTCGCCGACGCATCGCGGCCGTTGTAGTTCTGGTGCTCGCGGTCTGGCTGATTTGGAATCTGGTTGCCGGCATCGCCAGCCTGTTCGGTGGATCATCGAATCCAGCCGCAAACCCAACCGCTAGTGCGCCGGTTCAGGCAACGGGCAAGGAATGCGCTCCTGGCACCGTCAAGGTGACCGCTCATGTTGGAACCAGTGACGGCACCACTACCGTCGAGAAGAGTTCGTTCACGGCGGCCGAAACTCCATACATGTGGTTCACAATTGTGAACACGGGCGCTGAAGCGTGCGATTTCACGCTTGTGCAGCAGAACTCAGGCTTCGAAATCACCAGCGGACCAGACCAGATTTGGCTCACCGCAGACTGTGTTGATTTCGCAAAGGATGCCGATGTGCCAGCTACGCTGCAGCCGGGTGTTCCAAACTCTTCGGTTCCAAAGCCTTGGTCAAAGACTCGCTCTTCTGCCGCCACAGGCTGTGCCGCTGAAGGCAACGTTGCCGCTCTGCCAGGTGCCTACAACATCGTGGCCACGGTGAGCAACAACCACTCAGACCCGGTTCAGTTCTTGATTAACTGATTCACCAGTTCAGAGCCAAGGCTAGAGCGGCCTTTAAGTCACCGACGGTGGAATCCACAGTGCGGGTGAACCCGAGTCGCTTGGCCTCGTTTGCGCGAGCCTTGTCATTGGTCACCTTGCGGATTTCGCCGGCCAGGCTGATCTCGCCAAAAGCTGCCAGATTGTGTGCAACAGGTTTGTCGGCCACAGCGGATGCGATTGCCACCGCGATGGCTAAATCGGCAGCCGGTTCGCTTAGTTTGACTCCACCAACAGTCGATACATAAACATCGAGTTCGCCGACTCTTAGACCTGCGCGACGCTCGAGCACGGCAAGCAGCATGGCCACACGCGAGGAATCCACCCCGTTGGTGACTCGACGAGGCTGTGGGCTCGATGACTTGACCACCAAAGCTTGCACCTCTGCAATCAGTGCGCGTTTGCCCTCGACAGTCACGGTCACACAGGTGCCAGAAACTGGCGCTTCGCCACGCGAGAGGAAGAGCCCGCTCGGGTCTGGCACCTCTCGAATTCCATCGCCGGTCATTTCGAAGCAGCCAACCTCATCGGTCGGTCCGAATCGATTCTTCAGGCTTCGCACGAACCTGAGGCTGGTTTGGCGATCACCTTCGAAGTGACAGACCACATCGACCAGGTGTTCGAGAGCTCGCGGCCCAGCGATTGAGCCATCCTTGGTGACGTGCCCGACCATGATCACGGGCAGAGCTTGTTCCTTGGCGACGCGAATCAGGTTGGCTGCAACCTCGCGAACCTGGCTCGGCATGCCCGCCGCACCGTCAATTTCGGCCGAGGCTATGGTTTGCACGGAGTCGATCACGAGCAACTGAGGCTGCACAGCCTCGATTTGCCCCAGCACCGTGGCCAAATCCGTCTCTGATGCCAAGTAGA
>CAZXFZ010000185.1:0-1950 GCA_964640285.1 uncultured Rhodoluna sp. | reverse complement strand
ACCAAGTCGAAGATCGCGACGGAACCAGTAGACGGCATTCACGAGAGCTAGGAACAGGCCCCGGCTTTACTTTCTTCCGAATCTGACCACGAGAGCAACGAGCGTCAGAAGCGAACAGATAACCGCAGCCCCAAACATGTGCAGCCCGACCAGAAGAGGAGGCACGCCCATCCTCGACTGCAGGATGCCGATACCCGCCTGAGCGAGGCTGGCCACACTGAGCCAAAGCAGAGCCTTCGTTGCCAACCCGCTGTGCTTGACTGTTGCACCGAATTGGGCAAACAGCGAGAAAAGGGTCAAAACCAGCAAGGCGTAGCCCGGGTAGGAGTGGATGTGCTGCCAGACTTCCAGGTCAAAACCATTGCGTGGCGTATCGATATCACCCGCGTGAGGGCCTGCACCCGTCACGACGATGCCGAACAAAATCGACAGAATTCCAACAACGACAATGGGCCAGCCAAGGATCCTTAGCGCCCGGCCCACAACTCCAATTCGCTCAAAACTTCGCTGGTCGCGCTGCTGGAGGCCGTAGAAATTGAACACCAACACCGTTGCAATCGAGATCAGGACTCCACTCACAACAAAGTGCAATCCCACAATCCAAGAGTTGAGGCCGGTCAGGACCGTTATTCCACCAATTACCGCTTGAACGATGATTCCCAAACCAAGCGCAAACGAGGTCCAAACCAAACCTTTGCGTTCAACGAGGGGCAGGCGTTTGACAGTCACGAAGGTAAACAGAGCAATCAGGATGAGTACGAACGTGAGCAACCTGTTGCCGAACTCGATAATGCCGTGGATACCCATCTCGGGTACCGCATCCCACGAATCTTCGGTGCATTTGGGCCAGGTGGGGCAGCCGAGCCCACTGGCGGTTAGTCGCACCGCACCGCCGGTAACGACAATAAGGATTTGCGAGGCAAGTGAAAGCCAAACGTAAAGGCGAAGACGTGCTGAGCCAAAGACCGTTCCGATAATGCGCGAAACCATTGCAACCTTGCTTCGTCGGGGTCTTCTCGAGAAAAACGCCGTCGACTAGAATTAGCGGTGGACCGAGGGTTTTCAACCCTCTTCACTCCAGTTTCGCACATCTCACGAACGCCTAAGACCAGCGGGAATTGTGACGGCGAGACCCCTGTTTGAACTTTCGACTTAGACCGGCCGAGAGAATACTCGCGCCCGAACCTAGAGGAGGTTGTCGTGACTGACACCATCATGGACCGCAATCCCGAGCTCGAAGGCATCGGTGTCTACGAGTTCGGCTGGGCAGATCCGGATGCCGCTGGAGCAAGTGCTCGCCGAGGCATCAATGAGGAGGTCGTCACAGACATCTCAAAGCTCAAGAGCGAGCCTGAGTGGATGCTCGAGCGCCGACTGAAGGGCTATGACTTCTTCACCAAGAAGCCGATGCCAACCTGGGGTAGTGACCTGTCGGGCATCGACTTTGACAACATCAAGTACTTCGTTCGCTCGACCGAGCGTCAAGCGCAGAGTTGGGAAGACCTGCCTGACGACATCCGCAACACCTACGAGAAGCTGGGCATCCCCGAAGCCGAACGTTCGCGCTTAGTTGCCGGTGTCGCCGCCCAGTACGAGTCCGAGGTGGTCTACCACCAGATTCGCGAAGACCTAGAGCAGCAGGGCGTTTTGTTCTTAGACACCGACACCGCGCTAAAGGAACATCCTGAAATCTTCCAGGAATACTTCGGCACCGTGGTTCCTGCTGGCGACAACAAATTTGCTGCCCTAAACACCGCGGTTTGGTCGGGCGGCTCGTTTGTCTATGTGCCCAAGGGTGTACACGTCGAGATTCCGCTACAGGCATACTTCAGAATTAACACCGAGAACATGGGCCAGTTCGAGCGGACCCTGATCATCGCCGACGAGGGCTCCTACGTGCACTATGTGGAAGGGTGTACTGCTCCCATCTACAAGAGCGACTCGCTGCAT
>CAZXFZ010000184.1:0-2016 GCA_964640285.1 uncultured Rhodoluna sp. | reverse complement strand
CATTCAGGCTTTCCATGCGTCGATTAGCGAATGCGTGGGGCAGTGGATTGAAGATTTTCGAGTGCCGACGCTGATGATTGTTGGTGAACTCGATGACATCACCTCGGTGCGACAGCAACACGAAGCATTTACCAAGCTGCGAGTGCCGAGCTCGATGATTGTGCACGACCGGGTTGGGCACCTGACCCACTACGAGATCCCCCAGAAAGTGGCCGAAGACATTCGTGGATTCGTTTCAGGCTTGGGTCGCACAAGCCTCACCGGTCAGCGCGACGATGGCGAATCGGGGGCAAACCGTGGCTCTTGACCGAATCTTTTTTGATGCCAGATATATTCGCTGGGATCACCACGACGGAATTAGCCGTTTCAGCGCCGGACTGTTCGAAGCTCTGCACAGCCGAATCAAGGTCACGGCAATCATCTTCGATAAGCGTCAGTTGCTAAAACTTCCGAAAGGCACCGATTACCTTCTTCTGACGGATCCGACCAAGCCGACGGAGCTGTTCGTTTCGAGAGCCCTCAACCAAGCTGGGGCGAGGTTCGTGTTTTCGCCCATGCAAACCATGGGATCATTTGGACGCCGCTACAAGCTTGTGCTGACGCTTCACGACTTGATCTATTACAGCCACCCCAAGCCGCCACCGGGCTTCAACCTGTGGATTCGCATGGCATGGCGTTTGTTCCACATGGCTTTCTGGCCCCAGCGACTGATTCTCAATCGAGCTGACGCGATCGCCACGGTTTCGAACACGTCGCGCGAACTGATGCGCAAACATAAACTCACGAAGCGACCAATTGAAGTCATCTACAACGCAGCTGGAAGCTTCACTCGAGAATATGAGCACAAGTTGCCCTCGCAACGCCCGAGAGTGCCCCAAAAACTGGTTTACATGGGGTCATTTATGGATTACAAGAACGTCGAGGTGCTTGTGCGAGGCATGTCCCTGCTTCCCGAATACGAGCTTCACCTGCTGAGCAAAATCACTCCGGAACGCCAAAGCCAACTGCAGAAACTCATTCTGCCCGGCGGCGGACACGTCTTTTTTCACAACGGCGTTACCGAAGACGAGTACCACCAGCATCTAGACGAGGCGGTCGCTTTGGTCAGCGGTTCGAGAGACGAGGGATTCGGAATTCCGCTTGTCGAATCAATGTCACGTGGGGTTCCAGTTGTAGTGAGTGACATTCCGATTTTCAAGGAAATTGGTGGAGAAGCAGCGCTCTTCTTCAATCCAGATTCCCCGGATTCCTTCGCCAAGGCAGTGCGCTCGCTCGAGGCGAATCCCGAATGGATGCGGCGCAGCAAGCTGAGCATCGACCAAGCTAACCGATTCAACTGGGATGCGAGTGCCGTCGAGCTGATCGCGCTGGCTCGAAAGCTTTGCTCCTAAGCTGCAGACTGAGCATATGGGCAAGCGTTTTACGAGCGCGCAGCTAGAGCCTAGGGTCGACTCCACCGAGTGTCTGAGGTTGATAGTTTGCAACCCGCCAAGAGCCACCCGACAGCTCGAGCACGTTGAGCGAGGCGTTTCCAAGTCGCTCGCCTTCGCGGGGAAGCTCTCCAAGTGAACTGATGCTAATCAGTTCGCGAATTAGCGCTCCGTGCGAAACGGCCAGAATCCGCTGTCCTTTGAATTCATCGGCAATTGCATCGAGAAGTTGCAGGCACCGTATGCGAAATGCTGCTCTAGATTCCGAGCCTGGCGCATCCATTCCTGCGTATCGCTCTCTCCACTCTGAGTGGAGTAACCCCTCGGCCTCGCCAAAGCTTCGTTCGAGAAGTCGATCATCAACTCGAATCTGGTCGACCCCGAAACCAACTTGATCCAACACGGTCATGGCTGTGTCGTATGCGCGCGAGAGCGGTGAGGTTAGAACTAAGTCCCAATCGGCGGCCTTTATGTGCGCAGCGGCATCAAGCGCCTGTTTTCGGCCAACTTCATTGAGCGGAATGTCGGTAACACCCTGCAAGCGAAAGTCAATGTTCCAATCAGTTTGCCCATGACGCAGAAGTCC
>CAZXFZ010000183.1:0-2043 GCA_964640285.1 uncultured Rhodoluna sp. | reverse complement strand
TAGGAATTCCGACGGATCTTGAGTCTCAGCCTGCCAATCACTGAGGTGCTTGAGCCAAGCAAGGTCATCTTCAGTGCGCTCTTGGGTTTTGCCGGCTAGCTCCTTGTACTTCCAATGTGCCGCGACACCATACTCTGCTCTCTGATGCATTTCATGGGTGCGAATTTGAATTTCGACGGGTCGCCCCTGAGGGCCTATAACAGTAGTGTGCAAGGACTGATAAAGATTGAACTTAGGCATCGCGATGTAGTCCTTGAATCGACCAGGAACCGGATTCCAGCGCGCATGCACTGCTCCAAGAATCGCATAGCAATCACGAACAGACGGCACTAGGACGCGAATGCCGACGAGATCGTAGATGTCATCGAACTCTCGCCCTCGCACCACCATTTTCTGATAGATGCTGTAGTACTGCTTTGGACGTCCGGCGACTTTTCCTTTGATCTTGTTCTCGCGAAGGTCATCTTCGATCGCGGTAATGACCTGATCGATGTATTCGGCGCGTTTAGGTGTTCTTTGGCGGACTAGATTAACAATTTCTTCGTAAACCTTTGGATAGAGAACTCCGAAAGAAAGATCCTCGAGCTCCCACTTCAATGTGTTTATGCCGAGTCGATTGGCAAGCGGGGCATAAATCTCTAGGGTTTCCTGAGCTTTGCGTCTTGCCGACTCGGCTGGAACGAACTGCCATGTTCTCGCGTTATGCAACCGGTCAGCTAGTTTTATAACGAGAACACGGATGTCCTTTGACATTGCAACAACCATCTTGCGAACGGTTTCTGCCTGGGTATCCGCGCCAAACTTGACCTTGTCCAGTTTTGTTACACCGTCGACCAGCATCGCAACCTCATCGCCGAAGTCGGCTCGCAACTGCTCTAGGGAATAGTCGGTGTCTTCAACGGTGTCGTGCAGCAGCGCTGCGGCGAGAGTCGTCGCGCCAATTCCGAGCTCTGCAAGAATCTGAGTCACCGCCAGAGGGTGAGTGATGTACGGTTCACCGCTCTTGCGGTTCTGGCCACGGTGGGCTCGTTCGGCTGCGTCGAAAGCGCGCTCGATAACCGAAACATCGGCCTTTGGATGATTTGCCCTGCAGATTCGAATGATCTCGGCAAGCTCATTTGCATACGGACCCGTCTTCCAGACTCGCTGGAGGAATCGCGATCGAAGCGATGCGATGCTTCCAGTTGGTGTCTGGTCGGTCATTTTGCTTGCCGCTGACTGAACGCCTTACGCCGCGCTTGCGATCTTTTGGGCAGCCTTACGATACTTGGCCTCGCCCTCACGAAGGTGCGAGTAAAGCGGCGCTGCTAGGAAGATCGTCGAATATGTTCCGACGATAATTCCGATGAATAGGGCAAGTGCGATGTCGCGTAGCGTGCCTGCACCAAGAAGCGTCGCACCAATAAACAAGATCGCCGCTACTGGCAAAACAGCAACCACCGAGGTATTGATCGAGCGAACGAGAGTCTGGTTAATTGCGAAGTTCACCTGCTGAGCAAATGTCTTTGTCTCAGAGAACTCAACTTCAAAGGTGTTCTCACGAATCTTGTCAAAAACAACCACTGTGTCGTAAAGCGAATAACCGAGGATGGTTAGGAATCCGATTACTGCAGCAGGCGTTACCTCGAAGCCCACCGCGGCATAGATACCCGCAGTAATGATGAGGTCATGAACCAGCGCCACGATTGCCGCTACCGACATCTTGAGCGTTCTAAAGTACAGCGCCATGAGAACTGCCGCCAACCCCAAGAACACCAAAAGTCCATTTAGTGCCTTGCCAGTAACGTCTGCACCCCAGTTAGCACCGATAAACGAGCTGGTGACGCTTGAACTTTCGATTCCGTACGCCTTGGCAAGCGCGAGGCGAATGCCTTCAGCCTGGGTGTCCTCAACTGCCTCTGTTTGGACTCGGATGGCATCCGTGCCCACCTTGGCGACGTGCGCAACCAGCTCAGGATCAACCGACGCAACGGCATCCTCGGCGAGCTTCTCCTGTTGTGAGGCAACGCCAGAGATTCTGAACTCAGAACCACCGACGAACTC
>CAZXFZ010000182.1:0-2071 GCA_964640285.1 uncultured Rhodoluna sp. | reverse complement strand
GCTTGCCCAGTACCGCTCACTCGAGGCATTCGCGATGTTCGCATCCGACCTGGATGCCGCCTCGCGTCAGCAGCTCGCCCGTGGTGCTCGTCTGATGGAGCTGCTCAAGCAGCCTCAGTACTCGCCATACCCAGTCGAAGAGCAGACCGTTTCAATCTGGGCCGGTACCACCGGCAAGTTGGACGAGGTTCCAGTTGAGGATGTGCTTCGCTTTGAGGCAGAGCTGCTCGACTACCTGCGTCGCAACACCAAGGCTCTAACCACCATTCGCGAGACCAACAACCTCGACGACGACACCATCGCAACTCTCGAGAAGGCTGTCATCAAGTTCAAGAAGGGCTTCACCACCTCAGCCGGTGGATCGCTCAACTCATCGGCTACTGCCGAAGCACTGGATGACGAAGACGTCGAGCAGGAAAAGATCGTAAAGGGCAAGCGCAAGAAGTAATTCTCGCCAACCTAATTCGAATCGACAGACCAACAGAAAGCTAGGAAAGACATGGGAGCGCAACTTCGGGTCTACAGGCAGAAAATCAAGTCTGCCCAGACGACCAAGAAGATCACTCGCGCCATGGAGCTGATCTCGGCATCGCGCATTTATAAAGCACAGCAGCGCGTTGCGGCATCGACTCCATACTCGCGAGCTGTGACCCGCGCGGTGTCTGCAGTGGCAACCTACTCGAACGTAGACCACCCGCTGACCACCGAGCCGGCTCGCATCGACCGTGCCGCGATCGTGATTTTCACCTCAGACCGTGGTCTTGCAGGTGCATTTTCATCGAGCGTCCTGAAGGAAGCCGATTCGCTTGCCGCACTGCTCAAAGAGCAGGGCAAAGACGTCGTCTACTACCTGGTTGGTCGCAAGGCGGTCAGCAACTTCAGCTTCCGTCGCCGCGAATCTGTTCGTCAGTGGATTGGCGGCACCGACCTACCTCAGTTCGAGACCGCCAAGGAAGTTGGCGACGCTGTTGTCGAGGCCTTCATGAAGTCGTCAGCACAGGGCGGAGTCGACGAGATTCACATCGTCTACAACCGCTTCGTCTCGATGATTTCGCAGGTTCCAGAGGTCGTGCGTCTTCTTCCTCTTGAAATTGTTGAGGGTGTCGAAGAGCCAGGTTCAGGCGAGGTCTACCCGCTCTACGAGTTCGAGCCAGACGCCAGCAAGGTGCTTGACGCGCTTCTGCCGGTTTACATCGAGAGCCGTATCTTCAACGCGATGCTCCAGTCGGCTGCGTCCGAGCACGCTGCTCGACAGAAGGCCATGAAGTCGGCTACCGACAACGCAGAGAAGTTGATTTTGAACTACACCCGACTGAGCAACAGTGCTCGTCAGGCAGAAATTACCCAGCAGATTTCCGAAATCGTTGGTGGAGCCGATGCATTGGCTTCCGCGGGCGACGAGGACTAAGAGAAGGAAAGAGACATGGCCGAGACCAAGAAGAAGGCTGCGCCAAAGGCTCCTGCAAAGCCAGCAGCTAAGGCTCCTGCAAAGCCGGCAGCCAAAGCCGCAACTCCAAAGGCCGCTGCAATCAAGCCAGGTGGCGCAGGTCGTATTGCCCGCGTTACCGGTCCAGTGGTTGACATCGAGTTCCCACACGACTCGATTCCTGAGATCTACAACGCTTTGACCACCGTGATCGACTTGAACGGCGAGAAGACCACTCTTACCCTCGAGGTTGCTCAGCACCTCGGTGACGACCTAGTTCGCGCTATCGCACTGAAGCCAACCGACGGCTTGGTTCGTGGCGGCTTGGTTCAGGACACCGGTGCTCCAATCTCGGTTCCAGTTGGTGACGTAACCAAGGGTCGCGTGTTCAACGTGGTTGGTGAAGTTCTCAACGGCAAGCCAGGCGAGAAGATTGTTGTCAACGAGACCTGGCCAATTCACCGCCAGCCACCATCATTCGACCAGCTCGAGTCAAAGACTCAGATGTTCGAGACCGGTATCAAGTCGATCGACCTTCTGACCCCTTACGTACAGGGTGGAAAGATTGGTCTGTTCGGTGGTGCTGGTGTTGGTAAGACCGTTCTGCTCCAGGAAATGATCTACCGCGTGGCAGAAGACCACGAC
>CAZXFZ010000181.1:0-2102 GCA_964640285.1 uncultured Rhodoluna sp. | reverse complement strand
TGAGGCAAGTGCCCTCGTTCATGGTCACGGCAAGTGGCTGAGCACCACCCATGCCACCGCAACCACCGGTTAGAGTCAGCGTTCCAGCCAGGGTGCCGCCAAAGTTTTGGTCGGCAACCGCGGCAAAAGTTTCATAGGTGCCCTGAACGATGCCCTGGGTGCCGATGTAAATCCACGAACCGGCGGTCATCTGGCCATACATGGTCAGGCCGAGGTGCTCGAGTCGGCGGAATTCAGGCCAGTTAGCCCAATCACCGACCAAGTTTGAGTTGGCAAGCAGAACTCGCGGTGCCCACTCGTGGGTCTGGAACACACCCACCGGCTTGCCTGACTGAACCAGCAGAGTCTCATCGTTGCGCAGATCGGTGAGCGTTCGAACAATCGCGTCAAAGCTCTGCCAGGTGCGGGCAGCCTTGCCGTTGCCGCCGTAAACAATGAGCTCCTCTGGATGCTCGGCTACCGCGGGGTCGAGGTTGTTGTGCAGCATGCGAATCGCTGCTTCCTGCTGCCAACCACGAGCGGTAATGGTCGAGCCGGTGGCGGCGTGCAGTGGGCCGCGCTCTGCGCCTGAAAGAGTTCCGTTTGAGGATGCGTTCATGCTGCTATTCCACAGCCAAGGATGCGCTTGCACCACAGGGTTTTCGGCGGTAGTGTCTGAAATACCAGACTCACTAAATCGTTATCTGAAAGCGCAACCCTGTGCCGAGCAAAATCCCCGCAGCCACAAGGACTCTTGCTTGTCTAAATACCTTGGCTAAAGCCAGCGCCCCACTCACAGCCACGGCGATTGCCGGTCGAATCGGTGCACCAAGATCTTCCACCTATCAACTGCTCGAAGTGCTCGAAGCCCAAGGTTTTGTAATTCACTTTCCTGACACTGCCCGCTGGGGTCTGGGGTTGGCGGCCTTCGAGTTGGGTTCGGCCTATCTGCGGCATGACCCGCTCGAGCGCTTGGCACGACCGATCTTGCACAAGGTTGTCGCCTCGTTTGAGGCATCCCGCGCTTCAAATATGGCGTTCGGCACTACGGCTCAGGTGGGCATCCTCGACGGGCAGGAATTGCTCTACCTGCTCAAAGAGACCCCCCGAAACTCCATTTCGGTGATGACCGATGTCGGTGTTCGTCTGCCCGCTCACCTGACTGCGAGCGGCAGATCGATGCTTGCCCGTATGCCGCTGCAACAGCTAAAGGCCCTTTATGGCGGACAGCCGTGGTTGGCTCTGCGCACTGAACACGGGCCGCGAACGCAACGCGATCTCACTGCGCTTCTTGCCAGTGAAGCCAAACAGGGTTTCAGCATCGAAGACTCACACGTGACCGCGGGCTTCAGTTCGATTGCCGCCTCGGCAGTCAATCACCTGCAATTGCCCACCGCTGCGTTTGCCGTAACCTTTAGAACTGAGGATGCGAGCGACGAAGCACGCAAGAAAATCGCGGAACTTGTAATTTCGGCAGCCGCCGAACTTTCTAAACGACTTGGAGCACCGACGCCAAAATGAGCAAATCCACCGAAGATGCACTCTGGCCTCGCGCAGCAACCTGGCTAAAGCCTGTGGGCGAATGGGCAAAGTCCAGCGACATCGGCGTCGCATCTGCCAGCTGCGACCTTGCGGTCTATGGCGTTCGAGCTCACCGCACCTCAATCTCAAAAACCGGTGCCAACCAAACTCCTGCTGCCATTCGTGAAGCACTGCTTCGATACTCGACTTTTGCCTGGTCGAGTGAGACCGACCTTGGGCAGCTCAAGGCCATTGACCTAGGTGACTCGGTTTTTCCTGACAGCCCAGAAGGCGAGACGGTTACCTCGGCGCTGGCTTTGAGAGCAGCCCAAAGCAGCCGCCTTTCTATCGCAATCGGCGGCGATAACTCGGTTACCTTCGCTGCCATGCGGGGCACTTTCAATGGTGACCTGTCGAAGGCATCCCTGATTACCTTTGACGCTCATCACGATCTGCGCGATGGCGTGAGCAACGGTTCGCCAGTTCGTCGTCTGGTTGAGGCTGGTTTGCCTGGCTCAAATATCGTGCAAATTGGAATCGCCGATTTTTCAAATTCGCCACAGTATGCAGCGAGAGCCAAAGAACTCGGAATTCATGTAATT
>CAZXFZ010000180.1:0-2110 GCA_964640285.1 uncultured Rhodoluna sp. | reverse complement strand
GACTGCTTGTTGTCCTTTGCGAAGTCCTGGTCAACCAGCACGTTCTCCTTGAAGAATCCGACAACGCGGCCTTCAACGATCTTGGTGAGGGCAGCCTCTGGCTTGCCTTCGTTGCGAGCGGTTTCCTCGGCAACGCGACGCTCGGTCTCGACTACCTCTGCTGGAACCTCATCGCGAGTCAGGTAGTTAGGCGAGAACGCTGCGATGTGCACTGCAACATCGTGAGCGGTTGCTGCGTCTGAACCTGAGAACGCGACCAAGACGCCAACCTGAGGTGGGAGGTCCTTGCTGGTGCGGTGCAGGTATGCGTCGACGGCGGCATCCTTGACCACTGCAACACGGCGAAGTTCAACCTTCTCGCCCATGATTGCGGCCTCGTCGTTGATTACTTCGCCGACGGTCTTGCCGTCTAGCGGAGCAGCCAGCGCCGAGTCGAGGTCTGATGCGTCTGCGGCGACGATTGCGTCGGCGAGCTTCTCGGCCAGGGCGACGAACTTGTCAGCCTTTGCCACGAAGTCGGTCTCGCAAGCTAGCTCGATAAGGTAGCCGGTGCCGCCGTTTACGCGAGCGACAACCAAACCATTGCTGGTGGTGCGACCCTCACGCTTGGCAACGCCCTTGAGGCCCTGAACACGAAGGAACTCAAGCGCCTTATCGACGTCGCCGTTTGACTCGTCGAGGGCCTTCTTGCAGTCCATCATTCCGGCGCCCGACTTGTCGCGAAGCGCCTTTACATCTGCTGCGGTGTAGTTAGCCATGATTAGTTAGCTTCCTTCTCTGCCTCTGCAGCTGGTGCTGCTTCAGCGGCTGGGGCCTCAGCTGCAGCGCTCTGCTCAAGCAGTTCGCGCTCCCACTCTGCGAGTGGCTCGGCTGCGGCTTCTGGCTTTGAGTGACGAGCAATCAGACCGTCGGCAACTGCATCCGCGATAACGCGAGTTAGCAGCTGGACCGAGCGAATTGCATCGTCGTTGCCTGGAATACCGATGGTGACCTCGTCTGGGTCGCAGTTGGTGTCTAGAACACCGATAACTGGGATGCCAAGCTTCTTGGCCTCGGTGATTGCGAGGTGCTCCTTGTTGGTGTCAACAACCCAGATCGCTGATGGGGTCTTGGTCACGTTGCGGATACCGCCGAGTGACTTCTCAAGCTTGTCCTTCTCGCGGCGCAGGATGAGGAGTTCCTTCTTGGTCAGACCGGTCTTGGTCTCGCCCGAGAAGTCCATGACCTCGAGCTCCTTGAGGCGCGATAGACGCTTCTGGATGGTCTGGAAGTTGGTCAGCAGACCACCGAGCCAACGCTCGTTGATGTAAGGCATGCCTACGCGCTGAGCCTGCTCAGCGATGGCTTCCTGTGCCTGCTTCTTGGTACCAACGAAGAGGATGCTACCACCGTGTGCAACGGTGTCCTTGACGAAGTCGTATGCCTTGTCAATGTGGGTCAGCGACTTCTGAAGGTCGATGATGTAGATGCCCGAGCGGTCGGTCAAAATGAAGCGACGCATCTTTGGGTTCCAACGACGGGTCTGGTGCCCGAAGTGCACACCAGCGTCAAGCAGCTGGCGAGTGGTTACTACTGCCATGGCAGTTTTCTCCTTTTTCGGCGCGCGAACGCGCCACTTAGTTATTTGCGATCTGACGGTTGTCAGCCACACCTGGTTTCGCAGCATTCGGCACGCGCAAGAGTCAAACCAATCTTTTGAACGATGAGTCTGAAGCGATTGCGCGACCAAGACGAAGCTGTTGGTCGAAACGCGAAGTCAGTAACTGCGGGCAAGCCCGACGAAACTGCTTCGAAAAGCATACCAGCCTTAGCTTGGTTAGCGCCAGCGAAATCCAGAAGATTATTGGGGTTCAGCGAGTTATCCACAGATTGGCTGCCGACCGCCCACCGGCTCGATTTTCTAGGCAATCTTGAGCCATGATTCATCGCTCAAACTCAACCGCCATCATTGCCGGCTGCGGGCTTTTGCTGTGCTTGGTTCCGCTGACCGCGAGGGCAGCCGTGTTGCCTACCCAGGTGATATCTCCGGCAGGCACATCGCCCGAATCTGTGCTCGCCACTCCCCTTCGCGACGCCAGTTCGATTCGAAGCTTCATTTCGCCAAACAGCG
>CAZXFZ010000179.1:623-2113 GCA_964640285.1 uncultured Rhodoluna sp. | reverse complement strand
GCACCAAGTTCTATGAGCGACAAGAAATCAAGGATGCGATGGCATACCTGGTGGCCATTGCGAACGCGCGTGACGATTTGGCGACCAGGCGCATCTTGAATGTTCCAAAGCGCGGCATCGGTGATGCCAGCGAGGCTCAGATTGCAAACTTTGCCGCTCAAAACAACCTCTCGGTTCGTCAGGCCCTGGCCTTCGCCGACACCATCGGGTTTGGCCCCAAAATCAACGGCGCAATCAAGCAGTTAGCCGAACTGCTGGACGAGCTCGAAGCTCTAGTGCCCACCGAGTCGGTTGAACAAATTTTGAAGCACGTGCTGGCCAAGACCGGTTATCTCGAAATCTTGCGCACCAGCCGCGATCCGCAAGACGAGGCCCGCGCCGAAAACCTCGAGGAACTCATTTCGGTGGCCAAGGAATTCGGCCGCAACAACCCCGAAGGCCGCTTGCCCGACTTCTTGAACGAGGTCGCCCTGGTCGCTGCCGCAGACGACATCGACGACGAATCCGGAACCGTTTCGCTCATGACACTGCACACAGCAAAGGGCCTCGAGTATGAGGCTGTGTTCCTCACCGGCATCGAAGAGGGTCTGATTCCGCACAAGATGTCATTCATCGCTCCGGGTGGCCTTGCCGAGGAACGCCGTCTTTTCTATGTGGGCATCACCCGTGCACGCAAGCGCCTCTACCTGAGCCTCGCGCTCACTCGCACAACCTTTGGTGAATCCGACGCCTCGACCCCATCGCGATACTTGCAAGAGATTCCGCAGCACCTCATCGATTGGCGCGAGTCGGGTGCGCGCAAGCAGGTTCAGGGTTACCGCTATCGCGAATCGATTGCCGACTCTCAGGGATACGGCTCGGCATCTGGCAGCGGCTCGCCAAAACCTAAGACCGAGTGGAAGTCGTCGGTCACCACGGTTCGCAACAACGAGGGCTTGCAGTTGTCAGTTGGAGACCGGGTCAATCACGCCGACTTCGGAGAGGGTCGCGTGCTCACCACAACGGGCGAAGGGGCGCGTCAGACCGCCGAAATTCACTTTCCTCAGGTGGGCACCAAACGCCTGCTGGTGAAGGTCGCGCCCATCGAAAAGCTATAGGCGAAAACCCCTAAACTTAGACCGTTAAACGTCTTTTTTCTGATCGGAAATCAAGTGGATTTATTTGAGTATCAGGCGCGCGATCTGTTCGAGGCCTACCAGGTTCCAGTGCTACAGGGTCTGATTGCAGACACCCCAGAAGAGGCCGAAGCAGCCGCAGCCAAGATCGGCGGAACCGTTGTCGTCAAGGCTCAGGTTCAGGTCGGTGGCCGTGGCAAGGCCGGCGGTGTCAAGGTTGTGCACAACCCAGCCGAAGCCAAGGAAGCCGCGAGCAAGATTCTCGGTCTCGACATCAAGGGCCACGTTGTCAAGCGCGTGATGATTGCGCAAGGCGCATCCATCGAGAAGGAGTTCTATTTCTCGATTCTGCTTGACCGCTCAAACCGCACCTTC
>CAZXFZ010000179.1:0-613 GCA_964640285.1 uncultured Rhodoluna sp. | reverse complement strand
GGAATGGAAATCGAGCAGCTCGCAGTCGAGCGCCCAGAGGCACTCGCGAAGGTTCCAGTCAGCGCCCTCGATGGCATCAACCTCGAACTCGCACTTTCAATCGCCAAGCAGGGCGGCTTCGATGACGAGACCGCAGCTAAGGTTGCCCCGGTTTTCGTCAAGCTATGGAACGTTTTCAAGAACGAAGACGCCACCCTCGTAGAGGTCAACCCACTGGTTATCTCGAAGAGCGGCGAGATCCTCGCCCTTGACGGCAAGGTTTCTTATGACGACAACGCCGAGTTCCGTCACGAGGGTCGCGAGCAGGTAAGCATCGCCAAGGTTGACCCACTCGAGGCAAAGGCCAAGGCGCTCGACCTCAACTACGTCAAGCTCGACGGCGAAGTCGGTGTAATCGGAAACGGTGCTGGTTTGGTCATGTCAACTCTCGACGTGGTTGCCTACGCCGGTGAGAAGCACGGTGGCGTGAAGCCGGCGAACTTCCTCGACATCGGTGGTGGAGCCTCGGCCGAGGTCATGGCAAACGGCCTTGACCTGATCCTCAACGACCCACAGGTCAAGAGCGTGTTCGTGAACGTCTTCGGTGGAATCACCGCCTGTGACGCCGTTGCAA
>CAZXFZ010000178.1:0-2116 GCA_964640285.1 uncultured Rhodoluna sp. | reverse complement strand
TCATTAGTATCCGAATGATTTTTGGATTTTGGTGCCAAATATGTTCTGCCGAGGGAGCCAGGAATGACTTCAAACCAAGCGATCGTCGAAGTTGCCGGAGTGCAAATCGACACGCGTCACTACATTGGCGGCAACCGAGTCGCATCGGCCGATACCTTCACCAACACTTCACCAATCGACGGCAGTTTTCTTGGCGAATTCGCCCGAGGCACTGCCGCTGAGGTTGACCTTGCCGTTCAGGCGGCCAGGGCTGCCTTTCCAAGCTGGCGCGACCTTGGCGCAAAACGCCGAGGTGAGTTGCTAGAAAACCTCGCCAAGCTCATTGAAGAAAACGTTGAAACGCTTGCGCAGATTGAAACCCTTGACAACGGTGCGCTGCTTCGTTCGCACCGCCGAGGTGTCATGCCGCGAGCCGCGATGAACATCCGATTCTTTGCCGAGTGGGCACAAAACGAGTTGCACCACCCCGACTTCGAAACTCGCGGACACACCAACAAGATTTCCTGGGATCCATCTGGCGTTGCGGCGCTTATCACCCCATGGAATGCCCCGCTGATGCTAGCCACCTGGAAGATCGGTCCGGCTCTCGCCGCGGGAGACACCGTGGTCTTGAAGCCGGCCGAGTGGACGCCGATGAGCGCATCCTTCTTTGCCGATCTGACTAAGCAGGCAGGCATTCCTGACGGCGTTTTCAACGTTGTATTTGGTTTCGGTGCTGAGGCAGGAGCCCCGCTCACCGCACATCCTGGAATTTCGCGAATCTCGTTCACCGGTTCGGTGCCAACGGCCAAAATCATTGCTCACGCTGCTGCCGACAACCTGACTCCGGTGAGTTTCGAACTCGGTGGCAAGAGCCCACTGCTGGTGTTCGAGGATGCCGACCACGGCCTTGCCGCTCACCGCGCCGTCGAGCAGTATGACAACGCGGGACAGGTGTGCCTTTCGGGAACCCGCCTCCTCGTGCACGAATCGGTTGCCGACGAATTTGCTGCCAAGTTTGCCGAGAAGGCTGCAGCCGTGAAGCAGGGTGACCCTCGCGACGAGAGCACCGACATCGGGCCTCAGGTTCACCAGAAACACTTCGACCGAATCAAAGGATTCGTCGACCGCGCCAAAGCCGAAGGTGCCAACATCGTGCTCGGCGGTGGCCCCAACGAAGAGCTGGGTGGCCTGTACTTCAGGCCGACACTGGTCAAAAACCCAACTCCGGGCAGCGAAATTGTCACCCAGGAAATCTTCGGTCCAGTGCTCTGCATGCAGACGTTCAAGACCGATGAAGAGGCCCTCGAAATGGCCAACGGCACCGAGTTTGGCTTGGCAGCCGTTGTCGTTTCGGGCAACCGCGATCATGCCGAACGAGTCACCAAGAACCTCGTTGCCGGCACAATCTGGGTCAACTGTTTCTTCGTGCGTGACCTTCGTGCACCATTCGGCGGTTCGAAAAAGTCGGGCATTGGCCGCGATGGTGGCACCTGGTCGTTCGACTTCTACGCTGATGTCAAGAACACTGTTTTCGCTCCAAACGGATGGAAGGAATAACCAGAAATGGGTGAAGTAGTAGGTGCAGCGCTGCTGGCGCACGTTCCAACAATCATGCTTCCTGAGGCGGTTCGCAAAGACCTAAATAACGGTCAAGAAATCAGCCTCGTGCCAGGGCTCAAAAAGCTTCGCCAGGATGTGTTCGAGACTCTCGACTACGACACCGTTGTGGTTCTCGACTCGCACTGGGCTACAACCGTTGAGTTTGTGATCACCTCGGCTGCCGAGCGTTCTGGACTGTTCACATCTGAGGAGTTGCCTCGCGGCATGACCCAGATTCCATACTCGATCAAAGGTGATCCTGAGCTGGCCAACGCGGTTGCCAAGTATGACGAAAAGAATGGAACCTGGGTTACTCCAATTGCTGACCCGCACCTGCCAATCTTCTATGCAACAGTGAACCTCTGGCACTACCTTGGCCGTGGGCTCGACGAAAAGCGCTGGATCTCGATGTCGGTTTGCCAGACCGGCACAGCCGAAGACTTTATTCGTGCCGGTCGCGCACTCGGCGAGGCAATTCGCGACAGCGACCGCAAGGTGTTGCTGTTGGCATCGGGCGCTCTCTCGCACACCTTCC
>CAZXFZ010000177.1:0-2123 GCA_964640285.1 uncultured Rhodoluna sp. | reverse complement strand
TTCACCCTCGTTTTTCGTCATCGGGGATGTAACGCGCGATTGCGCTATTACTAATCAAGTCTAGTCGCGGTTAGTCGGCACGACTAGAGCTAGAAGTTCACGTGCTGCATGATCCAGGCATGCATCGCAACCGCCGCGGCAGCACTCGCGTTGATCGAACGCGTTGAGCCGAACTGTGTGATTTCGAGCACGGCATCCGCGGCCTCAATAGCAGGTTCACTCAAGCCTGGCCCCTCTTGACCAAAGAGCAGCACGCAATCCTCGGGCAAAGCATAGGTCTCGATTTTCGAGCACCCGGGCACGTTATCGATTGCAATGATTGGCAGTTTCGACCCACCCGGGCCGGCCGTTGACGCCCACTCGATAAAGGCATCCACCGTTGGATGCTGGCGAACGTGCTGGTAACGATCGGTGACCATCGCCCCGCGTCGGTTCCAGCGCTTGTTGCCGATGATGTGAACTTCGGCAGCTAAGAAGGCGTTTGCTGTGCGCACGATTGAACCGATGTTTAGATCGTGCTGCCAGTTCTCGATGGCCACGTGAAACCTGTGTCTGCGCGAATCCAAGTCGGCGATGATCGCATCCATCGACCAGTAGCGGTAGTGGTCGAGCACGTTGCGCGAGTCGCCGTTCTGAAGCAGCTCTGGGTCGTAGGGGTTGCCCGGCTCACCGACTCCGGCCGGCCATTCGCCCTGCCATGGGCCGACACCCCAAGTGGTTTGCTCGGGCGATGGGTTATCAACGTTTGGCATATGCTCGCTTTCGAACCTGCAGGGCTATGGTGGCCAACACTGCCGCCATCGTTGACGCGAGCAGCACAGATAGCGTGCCGACCTCTTTTGCTGCAGGGTCCGCGAACGCTAGCTCATTGATCAGTAGCGAAACAGTGAACCCGACACCAGCGAGGGTGCCGATGGTTGCGACATCCCACCAAGACATCGACTTCGACAGGGACGCCTTGCTGAAACGCGCCACCAACCACGCAGTGCCGACAACACCGAGCGGCTTGCCAACGACGAGCCCGAGCATGATGCCCAGAGCTAGAGGGCTAGTCAAAGTCTCTGCCCAGTCCAAGCCCTGCACAAAAACGCCTGCGCTGAAGAACGCAAACACCGGAACCGCGAAGCCAGCCGAAATTGGGTGAACCCTGTGAAGCACTCGGTCGGTTTGCTTGAGGTTCATCAGAAGACCCATCGCGACTCCGGCGACGGTAGCGTGGACGCCGCTCTCGTGCAGCGCAGCCCAAATGACCGCGGCTAGCGGCAGATAGAAATACCAACCTGTGACCCGCTTGCGCTGCAGCATTCCGAAGATGAACAGGCCACCGAGGGATACAGCCAAGGCCACCAAGTTCAGGCTGGCTGTGTAGAAAACGGCGATGACCAAGATTGCGCCGAGGTCGTCCACCACAGCCAAGGTCAGCAAAAATGCGCGCAATTCGATCGGCAGACTTCGACCGGCTACTGCTAGCACGGCGAGCGCAAAGGCGATATCGGTTGCCATCGGAATGCCCCAACCAGAGGCCATTTCAGTGCCGAAATTGAAGGATGCGAATATCGCGGCGGGCACAAGCATGCCCCCGATGGCCGCAGCGATAGGCACTGCTGCCACCCGCTTGTCTTTGAGCGACCCCTCGACCAATTCGTGCTTGAGTTCAATGCCCGCGACGAAGAAGAAGATGGCCAGCAAACCGTCTGCCGCCCACTTGCCAAGCGAGAGGTCGAGATGCAGCTCGGCTGGCCCAATCTTGGTGTTCTTGAGGGCCAGGTAGCTGGCTGAATCGAGGTTGATCCACACCAGCGCCACAACCGCGGCGGCCAGCAAAAGGAGTCCACCAGTGGTCTCATTGCTCAAGGCGTTCGATAGCCACGAAACCTGCTTTTTGCCGAGTTTCGACAGCCATCCGGGATTCTTTGCCATGGGTTCAAGCCTATTCGCTGAACGTGCCGAGCCGCTCTCGGTAGGCTGGAGGAATGGCAGATCGAAGCAACATCAAAGCGTGGCTAACCGACATGGATGGCGTGCTATGGCACGAGGGCAAAGCATTGCCAGGAGCATCCGAACTGATCGCAAAGTGGCAAGCTGACGGCACTCCTTTCTTGGTGCTGACCAACAACTCGATC
>CAZXFZ010000176.1:0-2130 GCA_964640285.1 uncultured Rhodoluna sp. | reverse complement strand
AATTTGAGGTGGTTCTTGAAATCCTAAGGATTTGATTTTTCGCGATATTTGGGGTGGTGGATGGTCAATTTGGGGTGGAAAAGGGAGTTATTTGACCTGAACACAGAGTTTGAAAAGAAGAGGGTAGGAGTTGGGGGTCAGGAAACGGCGGCGCTCTAGCGGTCGATATTCCAAGATCACTCTCGAAGTGGGTGTTTGACGGGCACAGGAAACGCCGTAGGTGGCAACTTGAAAAGTGTTCGCAAACACACACATTCCATTTGGGGTTCGCCCCACGAGTGGCATTCTTGAGCCATGACCATTAGCCGCTCGGTGCTCGTCGTTGAAGACGAAGCGCTGATTCGCAATCTCGTCGCAGCCCAATTGAAGGCAGAAGGCTTCGAGGTATACACTGCCGCCTCCGCTGCCGAAGCCCGCAAAGTAGCCGATTCCGCAGAACCAGACGTTGCACTTCTAGACATCGAACTCGGGTTCGGCCCAACAGGGATCGATCTAGCGACCATCCTGCGCAGGCAGGACCCCGGAATCGCCATCGTTTTCCTCACTCACCTTCCTGAGCCCAAACTGGTGGGGATTGACAATCGCATGATTCCGAAAAACGCGGCCTATTTGGTTAAGGAGCGCATCACAGACCCGGGCCAACTCACCCTCGCAATCGAGGCAGCACTGCGCGACCGAGTCACCGATGAACTGCGCGCCTTCAAGAAGGCATCCAGCAAATTCAGCAACGTGAGCCGCTCACAGCTGCAGGTGATACAGGCAATTGCGAGCGGCGCATCCAACCACGACATCGCCGAGCAACGCGGCACCACAATTCGAGCCGTCGAAAACCTAATCAAGCGCGCCTTCGAGTCGGCTGGTCTGCTGACCGACGACTATTCAGACAACCGAGTTCATCTGCGAGTGGCTGCCGCCAAGGAGTACCTGCGCGCCATCGGCAAACTACGCGACAACTAAAACTCGACTCATGCAAGACCAAACCCGAATTCCCGTCGGAGCGCCGCTGCGGCAGCGAATGCTGATCCAGCTCAGCCAACGCTCGGCATGGTCGATGGGCTTAGCAATCTGGTCACTCGCAGTTTTTAGCTTTGCAACCTTCGCCTACGACCTGATTCGCACCGGCAACTTCGACATGAACTGGGTTCTCATTTGGGCCGTGACATATCTAGAAGTCTTGCTGCTTGCAATCGTCGCAATAGCCGTGATACCTAGATCCTGCTGGAAAACGACCGGCCGAGGACTCGCCATAAACCTCAGCCTCGCCGCAATTCTCGGTGCCATCAAAAATCCAACCGTCTATCTGATGGCTGTGATGCTCGGGATTGAAGAGTCGGCCTGGGACCCATTTCTGAGAATCGCAGGCGGCATGCTGCTCACTTTCTTAATCTTCGTAATCTTCGTGACACTGCTGAGTTCGCGCGTCGCACACAAACAGCTGATGGCGAAACTCCAGTGCCGCTACCTCGAGCTTGACGAATACCGAAACCAAATTCCGCAAACAACCACTCAGGCCAAGTTGGACCTTATTTCAGAGACCAAGAACACGTTGATTCCGAAACTCGGAATTATCAGTGGTCTGCTAAAAGAGCGCGGCGAAATCAAGCCTGTAATCGCAAACCTGCAAGACCTGATTGAGAACTCGGTTCGTCCGCTTAGCAAAGCGTTCCAGCAACAGGCCGAACAGCTCTCTGAGGTAAAACAATCGGTCAAGAGTTGGAACGCTGGATACAAGTTTCCGCAAAGCGTTAGGCTCCGCGAAAACATCTCGATTAGCGCGACCCTAGCACTTGCTCTGCCGGCGATAGCCTTCATTTTTTACATGTCCGAAGGCCTAAAATACTGGCAACTCATGTCGGCTGGCATGATCCTGCTATGCGTGACCCTAATCTTCTGCAAATACATCTCGCCAAAAAACAAACTCGTGCCAAAACGTCGGGGTGCAGTGAGGATCGCAGCCGTGATACTGCTCACTCCAACTCCCGCGACAACTCTGCTTCTGTTTGAGCTTCCAGATGGACTCAGTGCTAAAGGACTCATTGTTGGATCGGTTTTTGTGATCTCTGCAGTAAGCGTCGCCATGGTTATTTGGATTAACGTCCTCGATGACGCCCGAGGTGCTCTAGAAATCGA
>CAZXFZ010000175.1:0-2134 GCA_964640285.1 uncultured Rhodoluna sp. | reverse complement strand
CTGATCATGGCGGTTGGCCCAATGGCGATTCTTGGCGGAATGTCTGACGGCATGGGAAACGGCGCTGACACCCTCATCATCAAGTCGATTCTCGACGGCTTTGCCAGCATTGCGTTTGCCGCGAGCATGGGTTGGGGAGTCGCCGCCTCGGCAATCACAGTTGGCCTCTGGCAGGGGTTGGTCACGGTTGCCGCCATGCTTTTGGGTGACTTCATTCCGGCCGCCGAGATTGCGGCTATCACCGCAACCGGTGGTGTGCTGATGCTCGGCATCGGCCTGCGAATCCTCAACATTCGAGCTGTGTCGATCGCCAACCTGCTGCCGGCGCTGCTGCTGGCTCCGCTGTTTACGATCCTGGTTCGCGCCGTTCTGGGCTAGGCCAAAATGCCAAACTTCACTACCGTTCTCTGGGACTTAGACGGCACCATCGTCGATTCATCACCCGGCATCTACGATTCGTTTCGCGCCACCTTCGCCGAGCTGCAAATCGATTGCCCCAGTGACCAGCAACTGCGCAGCTTCATGGGGCCTCCGCTGCCGATTACCTTTCGCGAGCACCTCGGATTCAGCGAGGAATTAACCGAGCGGGCCGTTCAGGTTTACCGCAAGCACTACCTACCCGCCGGTGCGCTAAACGCATCCTTGTTTCCAGGTGTGGTCGAGCTGATCCAAGCCAGCAAGGATGCCCACCTCGCTGTCGCCCTCGCCACCTCGAAAGGTGAGAGCGGCACCCGAATCGTCGGTGAAAAGTTCGACTTTCTGCGGCACTTTCACTTTCTCGGCACGGCATCGGCCGACGACAAACGCAACACCAAGGCCGACGTGATCGCCTACGCACTCGAGGGCCTGCGCAACCAGGGTCTAAACACCTCGAACGTGCTGCTGGTCGGCGACCGGATTCACGACGTCGAGGGCGCTCGCGAGCACGGCATCGAGGTTGCGTTGGTGAAGTGGGGTTTCGGCACGCCAGATGAGTGGCAGCAGGCCGACTTTGTTGTTCAGGATGCCGCTGCGCTCGCCGAAGTTATTGGCATAGCCTAGAGTCATGCCAACTATCGAGTTCACCCCCGAGGCCCTAGTCGTTCGCCTGTCCCGCAGCGAGAAGTTCTGGGCGCTGCACGGCGATATCTCGGTGCCTTGGTCGCAGGTCAGCGGGGCCGAAACTCTCGACCGCACCTTCTGGCGCGAGCTCGGGTTCAGAATCCCGGGTACCGCGATTCCACCCTGGTACGTCGCCGGCACCTACATTTGGCGCAAAGACCGGGCGTTCGTGAGCTGGTCGCGCAAGCGCATCCCGCTTCAAATCAACCTGAACGGCAACCGTTTCAATCGCATTGTGGTTGGTGTGGATGACGCCGAGGACTGGGCGGAGCGCATTAACTACACTCTCGCGGGCTGCTAGACAAATACCTCTTTACATTTGTGGCAGAACCGTTATAGACTGACACTTTGCTCCCAACACCCGCCCTCATATTTCGGTCGGCGCGTGTCGCATATGTTGGCGACACTGGTTTAAGGGTCGCGATCTCTCATCCACTCACCAAACGAGTATTCCTTTTGGAGGGATTTTCTTGGCTGCGAAAAACGCATCAAAGACCATCAAGAACGACCGCCTGGCCCAGCGCCCTTCCTTTGCGAAGACGCCTGAGCCAATTCAGGTTCCAGACCTACTGAAACTTCAGACCGAGAGCTTCAACTGGCTCGTCGGCAACGAGGCTTGGCGCGAGGTCGCCGGCCCAGATGCCAAGAACGGTCTCGAGGAAATCTTCGAAGAGATTTCTCCGATCGAAGATTCAACCAACTCGGCACAGGATGCCAAGATGGGCCTCAGCTTTGCCGAGCCAGAGCTGTTCGACGCCCCATACACTCCTGAGCAGTGCAAGATCAAGGGCAAGAGCTACACCCAGCCGCTCTACATCAAGGCCGAGTTCACCAACTACCTGACCGGTGAAATCAAGTCGCAGACCGTGTTCATGGGTGACTTCCCAGTCATGACCGAAAAGGGCACCTTCATCATCAACGGCACCGAGCGTGTTGTTGTCTCGCAGCTGGTTCGCTCACCTGGTGTCTACTTCTCGGTATCGACCAACACCACCGGTAACCTCGACGTTCGCAACAACAAGGCTCAGATCAT
>CAZXFZ010000174.1:373-2143 GCA_964640285.1 uncultured Rhodoluna sp. | reverse complement strand
GGGCGGGCGAGCGCTGGATGGCAAGCTCGGTGGTCGTTGCCGTCGAACCGGTCGCCGACGCCCTGATTGCCAAGGTCACCGAACGCATGGCCGGTCTGCGCACCGGAGATGGACGTCGCAGCTGCGATATGGGTCCGCTAATCACTCGCGAACACCGTGACCGCGTTGCCTCATACATCGACATTGCGGTTCAAGACGGAGCCCGCGTTGTGGTCGATGGTCGCGAAACCAAGGTCGACGGCGAGGCTGGTGGATTCTGGCTCGGTCCGACCCTGATTGATCGGGTTTCAGTCGATTCGGCAGTCTATCGCGACGAGATTTTTGGCCCTGTGCTGAGCGTGGTGCGTGTGCCTAGCTATGCAGCCGGAGTCGAGCTAATCAACTCGAGTCAATTCGGCAACGGAACCGCGATTTTCACCAACGACGGTGGTGCCGCACGGAGGTTTCAGAACGAAATTCAGGTTGGCATGGTCGGCATCAACGTGCCGATTCCCGTGCCGATGGCCTACTACTCGTTCGGTGGCTGGAAGAGCTCGCTATTCGGTGACACCAAGGCCCACGGAATGCAGGGCGTGCACTTTTTCACCAACGAGAAGACGGTCACAAGTCGCTGGCTTGACCCGAGCCACGGCGGAATCAACCTAGGTTTTCCGCAAAACTAATTTGCCGCTCTAGTTCAGCAAGCCCGGAAAAGCACTGCCTAGCGCGCCGATAATCGTCGATGCCGCAATCGCCAAGAGCAGCAGCCCGAGGATGCGACTAACCACCATGAGTCCCGTGTCGCCCAGAACCTTTTCGATTGGCGAGGCCGCCAGCAAAAATAGGTAGGTCAGCAGCGAGAGGCCGACGATAATCACGAGATTTGTGATTCGCACCACTGGAGTGTCTGTGTTGCCAAGAGCAATCACGGTCGCAATCGCACCCGGGCCGGCCATAAGGGGAATGGCTAGCGGAACAATGGCCGCGCCAGAGGCCGCACCTTCGGGCTTTTCGAGCGACTTGCCCATGGCCATCTTCCAGCCGAACGCTGCGATTACGAGTGAGCCGGCGATGCGGAACGCATCCAGTTGAATGCTGAGCGATTTCAGGATCACGTCGCCCAAGAAATAGGCGATAAACAGGGTTAGACCTGCCACTGCTGCGGTCTTTAGCGCCATCAGGCGGCGAGCTTTTGCACTTAGCCCTGCCGAGAGGGTTAGGAACACCGGAATCGAAGTGATTGGGTTGACGATGGCGAACAGTGCGATCAGAGTCGTGACGTCGCTCGAGAGCTTCATGGCTCGAGTCTATTGCTCAAAGGCCGAGAAGATTTTTCACCCAGATTCGGTTGGGATTCAATAGTCGATCAACCCCAAAAGGAGCTCAAACATGACTGATTCAGCAAAGTGCCCGGTGCCTCACGGTTCGCTTACCGAAGCCGGAAAATCGCCAACCAGCTGGTGGCCAAAATCGCTAAATCTCGACATTCTGCACCAGTTTGACTCCAAGACCAATCCGATGGGCAAGAACTTCAACTACCGTGAAGAGCTCAAAAAACTTGACGTTGCTGCCCTGAAGAAGGACCTTGCCGACTTGATGACCGACAGCCAGTCCTGGTGGCCGGCAGACTGGGGTCACTACGGCGGACTCATGATTCGCATGGCTTGGCACTCTGCAGGCACCTACCGCACTGCCGACGGTCGCGGCGGTGGTGGCACGGGCACTCACCGCTTTGCTCCTTTGAACTCGTGGCCAGACAACACCAACCTCGACAAAGCTCGTCGCCTGCTC
>CAZXFZ010000174.1:0-285 GCA_964640285.1 uncultured Rhodoluna sp. | reverse complement strand
AAGAAGAAGTACGGCAACAAGATTTCGTGGGCTGATCTCATGATTCTGGCCGGCAACGTGGCCTATGAATCGATGGGTCTCAAGACTTTCGGTTTCGCGTTCGGACGCGAAGACGTCTGGCACCCAGAAAAAGACACTTACTGGGGTTCAGAGCAGGAATGGCTCGCTCCGAGCGACCACCGCTATGGTGATGTCGAGAAGCCAAACACCATGGAAAACCCGCTTGCCGCCGTGCAGATGGGTTTGATCTATGTCAACCCTGAGGGTGTCAACGGCAAGTCAGAC
>CAZXFZ010000173.1:0-2181 GCA_964640285.1 uncultured Rhodoluna sp. | reverse complement strand
GAGCGCCCACACTTCCATCTCGCCGAAGCGCTGTCCACCGAACTGGGCCTTACCACCGAGTGGCTGCTGAGTGATCATGCTGTAAGGACCGGTTGAACGAGCGTGGATCTTGTCGTCAACAAGGTGGTGCAGCTTGAGCACGTACATGTAACCGACCGAGATAGGAGCTGGGAACGGCTCACCCGAGCGGCCGTCGAACAGACGTGCCTTGCCGGTCGAGTCGATGAGCTTCTTCTTGTTCTCTTTTTCCCATTCGCTTGGAAGGGTTGAGTCGAGCATGCCCACGATCTGGTTCTTCGATGCGCCATCGAAGATCGGAGTCGCGACCTTGGTGCCTGGCTCGCCTGCCTTCATGCTCTCTGGAAGGTCGGCAACGTAGTCAGCGAACTTCTTCGAGATGCCCGAGACATCCCAACCGCGGCTGGCGATCCAACCAAGGTGGGTCTCAAGAACCTGACCGAAGTTCATACGGCCTGGGATACCAAGTGGGTTCAGTACTACGTCAACCGGGGTTCCGTCTTCGAGGAACGGCATGTCTTCGACAGGCAGAATCTTCGAGATAACACCCTTGTTTCCGTGACGACCAGCAAGCTTGTCACCCTCGGTGATCTTGCGCTTCTGGGCGATGTGAACGACCACGCGCTGGTTTACGCCAGCACCTAGTTCGTCGTCACCCTGCTCGACGTCGAATACCTTGACGCCGATGATGGTGCCCTGCTCGCCGTGTGGAACCTTGAGCGAGGTGTCGCGAACTTCGCGGCTCTTCTCGTTGAAGATTGCGCGCAGCAGACGCTCTTCGGCCGAAAGCTCGGTCTCACCCTTAGGAGTGACCTTACCGACGAGGATGTCGCCTGGGCGAACCTCTGCACCGATGCGGATAATGCCGTTCTCGTCGAGGTTTGCCAGGGCTTCCTGTGAAACGTTTGGCAGGTCTCGAGTGATCTCTTCTTTTCCGAGCTTGGTGTCGCGAGCGTCAACCTCGTACTCCTCGATGTGAATCGAGCTGAGGGTGTCGTCCTGAACCAGGTTGCGGCTGAGGATGATGGCGTCCTCGAAGTTGTGGCCTTCCCATGGCATGAATGCCACGAGCAGGTTCTTTCCGAGTGCCAGTTCACCGTTTTCGGTTGCTGGGCCGTCGGCTAGAACGGTGCCAACCTCGATGCGGTCGCCTTCCTTAACCAAGACGCGCTGGTTAATCGCGGTGCCCTGGTTTGAACGGTCGAACTTGCGCAGAACGTAGGTCTTGGTGCCGCCCTTGTCTTGCTGAACCTCGATGGTGTCTGCAGAAACCTCTGAGACGACACCGGCGGTCTCGGCAACTAGAACAGCGCCCGAGTCGATTGCAGCAACGCGCTCCATACCGGTTCCAACGAAAGGTGACTCGCTGCGCAGCAGTGGAACTGCCTGACGCTGCATGTTTGCACCCATCAGTGCACGCGACGAGTCGTCGTGCTCGAGGAACGGAATCAGCGAGGTCGAAACCGAAGCCAGCTGACGTGGCGAGATGTCAACGTAGTCGACATCGGCTGCGTCAACCTCAACGCCGTCACCCTGGAAGCGAGCGAATACCTTCTTGTTGGCGAAGGTCTTGTCTGCGTTCAGTGGAACGTCAGCGCCGGCGATGATCTTGCCCTGCTCGGTTGCGGCATCCAGGTATTCGATCTTGCCTGAAACCTTGCCGTTCACGACCTTGTTGTAAGGGGTCTCGATAAAGCCGAAGGCGTTGATCTGTGCGTATGCGGTTAGCGAACCGATCAGACCGATGTTCGGACCTTCAGGGGTCTCAACTGGGCACATGCGGCCGTAGTGCGACGGGTGAACGTCACGAACCTCCATCTGGGCACGCTCACGTGCGATACCACCAGGACCGAGGGCCGACCGAGCGGATGCGGCGGTTTGAGAAGTCATCGATGTCGTCAGCGTTCACGCCAATCTTGACCTGCTTGTCGCCCATCTTGACGGCGAACTCGATCTTGGCACCAGACTGAGCGATTGCAGCGTTCTTAATCTGCAGGTCGAACAGGAGCAGGTACTTGAGAGTTGCGATGACGTCGGTGACGGTGAGGGTGTGGTAGAGGTAGATGTCGAAGGCGGCTCGGTCGAGGCGTTCGAGGAGGGGCTCGAAGAAGTACATGCAGGAGTGGAGGCGGAAGTCGGGGGAGACGAAGCCGATGCGGAGCT
>CAZXFZ010000172.1:0-2194 GCA_964640285.1 uncultured Rhodoluna sp. | reverse complement strand
CGACCCCAGAGCCAATCAAAGTCACCATCGACAAGTTTGAAACTCAGATGATGGTGGTTTGGTCGGCGCAGGGTGGAACCTGGGTTGTGCCGGGCTATGTGCTCTCAAGCAAGGATGCGGCCGTCGCGGGCCAGCTGTTCGCCGTGCTTGCCGTCGCAGATGGCGTGATCCAAATGCCAGAACTCGAGCAGGGTGCAGTCACTTACTGATTGCTGACTTACACTTACAGCATGGTCAAACTCACAAAGATTTACACCCGCACCGGCGACGAGGGAATGACAGGTCTGAGTGACTTTTCGAGAACACGAAAGACCGATCCGCGCATCGAGGCATACGCCGACGTCGACGAAGCAAACTCGGCAATCGGTGTGGCTGTCTCGCTGGCCCGCAACGAGTTCGATCACGACACCTTGCACCTGCTGTCGCAAATACAGAATGACCTTTTTGACCTAGGCGCAGACCTATCAAATCCACTTAATGAGCACTATGAGTACGAGCCTCTGCGAGTGGACCAAGTCTGGATTGACGCGCTCGAGCAAGCCATCGACCACTACAACAAAGACCTCACCAAGCTGGACTCGTTCATTCTGCCAGGTGGTTCTGGTCTTGCCGCCGGCCTGCACCTGGCCAGAACTGTTGTGCGCCGAGCCGAACGAGCAACATGGCACGCAATCGAGGCATACGGAACCGAGCCAGCTAAAAAGGGCCACCACGATGGCGGCGTGAACATTTTGACTGCCCGTTACCTGAATCGACTCAGCGACCTGCTGTTCGTGTTGGCTCGCTATGCCAACCTGAAGCACGGCGGTGACGTGAAGTGGGTGCCAGCCGCAAACCGTCGTGAAAAGC
This sequence comes from uncultured Rhodoluna sp., assembly GCA_964640285.1. Classification (GTDB taxonomy): domain Bacteria; phylum Actinomycetota; class Actinomycetes; order Actinomycetales; family Microbacteriaceae; genus Rhodoluna. The sequence goes on along the minus strand of CAZXFZ010000172.1, from coordinate 1,345 downwards.
CGCTTCAGCGCAGCCCTAAGCCTGTCGACAACTCAGAAGCCAGCGACGACTAGCCTCTGGTAGTTTTCGACACTCCAAGGCTTGAGCCAAATGATTCCTGAACTGATTGTTGCGGCGCTTGTGGCAGCCATTTTGGTGGGTCTGGCTCTTGAAGTCAGATCTCGAAAAAAAGCCAAGAAGGCGGGCTCACGCCGACGAAAATCTGCGGGCGGGTCTGCCGTATTCGGTGTTATGAACGAGGTGTTTCACCCCTCGGCCTCACAGGCAAGCATTATCGTCGAAGAGCAGCGCGAGGCAAGAGCCCCGCTGCCCTCACCCGAAGACAAGCAGCGCCCCGGTCAAGAGAAATGAAAAACCCCACCGCGAACGGTGGGGTTTTTCACTGTGAAACTTAAATCAGACTCGCGTTTCGAGCAACCACGGTGACCGTGTTGTTCTCGACCGACAGGAAGCCCTGCTCGGCGCTTGCCTTGATGACTTCGCCATCCTCGAGGGTGATTCGAACTTCACCACTGGCGAGGATTGCGAGCATCGGCTCGTGACCTGGCATCAAACCGATTTCGCCTTCTACAGTCTTGGCCACAACCAACTTGGCTTGCCCAGACCAGATGGCGGCATCGGCCGCTACCAAATCTACGTGCAGTGTCTTTGACGACATAATTACTTACCGGTTTCCTTCTGGATGCGCTCCCAGTTAGCCATAACCATGTCGAGGCCACCCACGTTGAAGAACGCCTGCTCTGCAACGTGGTCAAGGTCACCGTTGGCGATGGCTGCGAAGCCCTCGATGGTGTCCTTCAGCGGAACAGTCGAACCCTTCACACCGGTGAACTTCTCGGCCATGTAGGTGTTCTGCGAGAGGAAATGCTGGATGCGACGGGCACGCGATACGGTGACCTTGTCTTCTTCAGAAAGTTCTTCAACACCGAGGATGGCGATGATTTCCTGAAGTTCCTTGTTCTTCTGCAGGATGGCCTTGACGCGGATCGCGGTCTCGTAGTGGTCCTGCGCGATGTAGCGAGGGTCCAAGATACGTGACGACGAGGTCAGCGGGTCGATAGCTGGGTAGAGACCCTTCGATGCGATTTCACGCGAAAGCTCGGTGGTTGCATCGAGGTGGGCGAAGGTGGTTGCCGGAGCTGGGTCGGTGTAGTCGTCAGCTGGAACGTAAATCGCCTGCAGCGAGGTGATCGAGTGACCACGGGTCGAGGTGATTCGCTCCTGCAGCAGACCCATCTCGTCAGCGAGGTTTGGCTGGTATCCCACGGCTGAAGGCATGCGGCCTAGCAGAGTGGACACCTCAGAACCTGCCTGGGTGAAACGGAAGATGTTGTCGATGAACAGA
>CAZXFZ010000171.1:319-2198 GCA_964640285.1 uncultured Rhodoluna sp. | reverse complement strand
CCGCACGCTCTGGGCTCCGCCGAAGCAGCAGGTGATCACATCACAGATCATCAGTGAAGCGCCGTTCATTCTGGTGCCGCCAAGCATCGTTGGAGCCTATTCTGGTGAGCCAACCGCAACCGTAAAAGCCGTGGTTTCTGAAACCGGCACTGCAACTAACATCGATGAGATTTTTGTTTCGTACGGCCGCTACGCCGACCTGCGTGCCTGGCTCGACAAAGCCCAGTATGCCGAGGTCAAATTAGCCGAAGCCGGCGCAAAGCAGCCGATCGAGATCGATCGCAACAACATTGGTTTGACTGGCCCAGAGCCGGCCGGTTCAGACCTCTGGTATGACGAAGGTGCCGACCCAGTCAAGATTTCGCTTGCTATGCAGACCCTTGACGACACCGCGATGCTCATTGCAATCAAGTCGCCAGCTGCCGCCGCCGCGACCCCAATCGAGTTGAAGCTCGTGTGGCCGGTCGTGCACGACCTCACATTCTCAAACTGGATGATCTGGATCGGCTCAGGCTTTGCCGTGTTAGCGCTCGCCGCGCTGATCTGGGCGCTGCGTCACAAGCGGGTGATGCGCGGGCCTCGTCGTCGCATCATCAAGCCGCCGAAGGGTCCGAAGATCAGGGTCAAGCGCAATAAAGACCTCGCGCCAAAACGCGGGCGCCGAGCAGCCCGGCGGTGGGGCAAGATTGTTGCCGCACCGCTGGTGATGAGCCTCACGTTCGCGGCCACCGGATGCGCAAGCGCCACACCTGGGCAAACCGGGCTGCCGCAGCAGTCGGGTGGCTCGGCCAGTCCGACTGCCAGCGAAAGCGCAGCCCCGCAGGCGCCGGCAGCGCTGACTCGAGTGCAGCTCGAGCGCATCCTCGCCGATGTTTCGGAGGTTGCCAAGAACGCAGACAAGGGCAACAACAAGAAGATTCTCGAGGAGCGCTTTGCTGGCCCAGCGCTGCAGATGCGTTCGGTGCAGTACGTGCTTCGCAAAAAGAACCAAAACGTCGAAGCACCGCCCGCCATTGCGGCAAAACCGATCACTTTCGCGTTGCCGGCAGCCACCGACACCTGGCCGAGAATCGCGATGGCCGTCACCGACGCACCTGGCGATGCGTTGCCACAGATGATTGTGCTGCAGCAAGACAACCCTCGAGCCAACTACAAGGTTTGGTATGTCTCGAGCCTGCTTCCAGGAGTCAAGATTCCAGCCGACAGCGTGTTCATCAAGCTGCCACCCAAGCAGTTGGCAACCGCGTTCGGCGACATCCTGAACAAGGGTCGAGCGAGCCTGTCTGCGCCACTGTTCGACCTCGACAACCAGTTCTATCAGCAGCTGTCGGCCAGCCAAAACGCCCAGATCGAGGCGCTGACTCAGGCAACGGTTACTTTCAAGCACTCGCTCGGCAACCCCAACACCATGGCCTTGGCCACAGCCGACACCGGAGCACTCGTTGCCGTGTTCATGAACGACGTCTACACCGTCAAACCGAGCGTCCGAAGCTCGGCAGTAGCGGTCGAGGGACTCGAAAAGCTTCTGCTCGGTTCTGGCGGATCCACCACCGGAGTGCAGACCGTCTATGGCGACATGCTGTTCTTCTATGTGCCGCCGGTAAGCAGCAAGAAAACCATCGAACTTCTGGGCGTTACCCAGGGACTCTTGAGCATTAGGAAGTTGTAATGGCAGAAAACCCATTTGCCCGTGCATCTTTGGCCGGAGCAGTTGATTTGAGCGCGTTGAAGGCTCGCGCCGAGGCGCCACAGAGCGCTAATGCGCAGGCATCCCAGGCCGGCGGCTCGAGCGCTGGAGCATCCGGCCAGATTGCGGTGACCAGCCTGGTGATCGACGGGGGAGTCGAAAACCTGCGCGAACTGCTTGAGTTGTCGAACC
>CAZXFZ010000171.1:0-309 GCA_964640285.1 uncultured Rhodoluna sp. | reverse complement strand
TCTTGAGCGTCTCGTGCCTGCACTTGCCGGCAAGCTGATTCTGTGCCGCATCGACGCCGATGCTCAGCCGCAGATTCTCGAAGCGTTTCAAATGCGCCAGGGTGGGGTAGCGGTTGCCTTGGTCAAGGGTCAGCCCGTGCCGCTAATCAGCGCAGATCTCGACGAAGCCGAAATCACAGCGCGTTTAGACAGACTGCTCGAGGTTGCTGCGCAGCAGGGCATGACCGCAATCGCGGTCGTTGCCGAGGGTGGTGTCGGGTCGGGTGCCACGTCAGCTAATGCGACTGGCGCTGCGCAGGCAACCCAGTT
>CAZXFZ010000170.1:0-2231 GCA_964640285.1 uncultured Rhodoluna sp. | reverse complement strand
AGGCACACGGAAACGGCTCAGCAGCAAACCTGGGCCCAGAGCCAGAGGCTGCTGACATCTCAGAGCAGGGACTTGGTTGGAACAACCACAAGACTCGTGTCATCGGACGCGACACAGTTACCAGCGGTATCGAAGGAGCCTGGACCACCAACCCAACCACCTGGGACAACGGCTCTTTCGAGTTGCTGCTCGGCTATGACTGGGAACTTGTCAAGTCACCGGCAGGCGCAACCCAATGGGCGCCGGTCAACATCAAGCCAGAGCACATGTCGCCAGACGTCGAGGACCCGAGCATCAAGACGATGCCGATGATGACCGATGCCGACATGGCCCTCAAGATGGACCCTGAGTACCGCAAGATCACCGAACGATTTGCAGCCGACCCAGAGTATTTCTCAGAGGTTTTTGCGCGCGCTTGGTTCAAGCTAACTCACCGCGACATGGGTCCGAAGGCCCGCTACTTCGGCCCAGAGGTTCCAGCAGAAGACCTAATCTGGCAAGACCCAGTACCTGCAGGCAACAAAAACTTCGACGTTGCCGCTGTCAAGGCCGCGATTGACGCATCCGGTCTGAGCACTGCCGAACTCGTGGCAACCGCGTGGGACTCGGCTCGCACTTTCAGACAGTCGGATTACCGCGGCGGTGCCAACGGTGCCCGCATCCGTCTCGAGCCACAGCGCAGCTGGGCAGGCAACGAGCCAGAGCGACTCAACCGCGTGCTCGCTGTGCTCGAACCGATTGCTTCGGCTCACGGTGCAAGCGTGGCAGATGTCATTGTGTTGGCCGGTGTTGTGGGTGTCGAGCGCGGCATCAAGGCTGCCGGCCTCAGCGTCGCGGTTCCGTTCGTGGCTGGTCGTGGCGATGCAACTGCGGAACAAACCGATGCTGAGTCGTTTGCCCCGCTCGAGCCATTGCACGACGCATTCCGCAACTGGTTGAAGGATGACTACGTCGTTAGCCCAGAAGAGCTGATGCTCGACCGCGCTCAGCTGATGGGCCTCACCGCCTATGAGATGACCGTTCTGCTCGGCGGTATGCGCGTGCTCGGTGCCAACTATGGCGGGGCGAAGGAGGGTGTCTTCACTCACAACGTTGGTGCGCTGACCAACGACTTCTTCGTGAACCTAACCGACATGAAGTACGTCTGGGAGCCAGCTGGCGACAACCTGTATCGCATCCGCAACCGCGAAAACGGCCAGGTTGACTTCACTGCGACCCGCGTCGATCTGGTGTTCGGTTCGAACTCAATCCTGCGTTCCTATGCCGAGCTTTATGCCCAGGATGACAACAAGCAGAAGTTCGTCGAAGACTTTGTTGCCGTCTGGACGAAGGTCATGAACGCCGATCGATACGACATCTAGGACTCCGAAAGGTTCAACGCATGAAAAATGTGACTCTTGCCAATGGCGTCGAGATGCCGATCCTCGGTTTCGGTGTTTTCCAGATTCGCGACCACGACGAGTGCGTTGCCTCGGTCAAATCGGCCCTTGAAGTTGGCTACCGCTCAATCGACACGGCCGCTTCCTACTTCAATGAGGCGGCGGTTGGTCAGGCTATCGCCGAATCTGGCATCGACCGCAAAGAACTTTTCATCACGTCAAAGCTTTGGGTTGACTCAGCGGGTGAGGATGCCGCCTTGCGTGCATTCGACGCATCGATGCAGAAGTTGGGCCTCGACTATCTTGATCTCTATCTCATCCACCAGCCATATGGTGACCTGTATGGATCATGGCGGGCAATGCAGAGGCTTTATCGCGAGGGGCGCATCCGCGCTATCGGTGTCTCGAACTTTTATGAGGATCGACTGCTCGATTTCATCATGCACAACGAGATTGCGCCGATGGTCAACCAGATCGAGACTCACCCGTTCTTGCAGCGCGCCGAATTCCAGCAGTTCATGCAAGAAAAGGGCGTTCAAATCGAATCTTGGGCCCCGTTTGCCGAGGGCCGAAACGACCTTTTCACGAACCCCGTGCTCGCAGAAATAGGCAAGTCACACGGCAAGTCGGTTGCTCAGGTTGTCTTGCGCTGGTTGATTCAGAGAGATGTAGTCGTGATTCCAAAGTCGGTTAACCCGGCCCGAATCGCTGAAAACTTTGACGTTTTCAACTTCGAACTAAGTCAAGCCGATATGGATGCAATTGCGGCGCTCGAGACCGGCGAAAGCCTGTTTCTAAACCACCGTTCGATCGAGGCAACTGAACGTATCGGCGGCTACAAGCTGAGCTAAT
>CAZXFZ010000169.1:0-2259 GCA_964640285.1 uncultured Rhodoluna sp. | reverse complement strand
AAAGGGCGCAAACTGCTGGCGATTACCGATGAAGGGAAGAAGGCTCTTGCCGAGTCACGCGAAGCAAACTCAAAGACTGGTTCGGATGCCGAAAGCGATCAGAACAACAGCAGCTGGAGTCTCGACTGGGCATTTCAAACCAACCAACTCGAGGTCCTGCGTTCAGCAAAGCGACTGAGCTCTGCTGTGATGGATGTTGCAGCGAACGGCACCGAGAAACAGCAACTGCTTGCAGCCGCCGAGCTAGAGAAGGTGCGCAAGCGCATCCACGCAATTTTGGCCGGCACAAAACTTGACTAACCAAACCGAGGCGATGGCCAGATTCGCTAGGCCTGAGGCACTCAAGAAGCGTTACCGAAAAATCTTGGGATTTGCTGCACTCGCTCTCTTGCAAACTTGGTGGTTTGAACTGGCTCTGCCGAAGTTCGGTCTTCGTCGCTGGGTTGCTAAAGGACGCGTCAGGCGAGTTCAAAAACTAGCTCGACGTTTCTATGTGTTAGCGGCAGATCTTGGCGGGCTGATGATCAAGGTTGGCCAGTTCATGTCTTCGCGCCTTGATGTGTTGCCCGAGCAGATAACTCGCGAACTTTCTGGCCTTCAAGACGAAGTCGCCCCTGAACCAACCGTCGCCATTGTTGACCAAATTGAGTCCGAGCTCGGCATGCGACTCGAGGATGCGTTTCTGGAATTCGAGACTGAACCGATAGCGGCCGCCTCGTTGGGGCAGGCGCACAGGGCAAAGCTGAGGTCAGACCTAGCAGAAGACCTCGAATTTGAAGATGTGATCGTCAAAGTATTGCGCCCTGGAATCCACCAAATCGTCGAGGTTGACCTCGCCGCTCTTCGAATCGTCGGTGGGTGGTTGAGCAGAATTCGCTTGGTTTCGCGAAGGGCGGACGCGCCAGCGCTAGTGGAGGAATTCGCTGCAACCAGCCTTCAAGAGATCAACTATTTCAACGAGGCCGCGAATCTCGAACGCTTTAGCAATCAGTTCGCTTCGGACGCTCGAGTTTCGGCTCCAGAGGTGGTTTGGGAGCGAAGTTCGAGCAAAGTTCTAACCCTTAGCGACGTCACTGCAATCAAGATTTCTGATGTGCAGGCACTTCAAGCGGCCGAGATAGACCCGAATCAAGTGGCCGCCGAATTGGCGCGCGTGACCTTTGAGCAGATTTTCACGCATGGCTTTTTTCACGCGGATCCGCATCCTGGCAACATTTTTGTGAGGCCAACTGGATCCGGCAACTTCGTTCTCACATTCATTGATTTCGGCATGATGGGCGAAATAGACGACGAGTTGCGCCTAAACCTGCAGAGCTTTATCTTTGCCGTCGCTGGCCGAGATGCCCGAGCCTGGATTCGCGCGGTCAAACGGCTTGGCGTTTTGCTGCCCTCTGCCGACACCGTCGAACTAGAGCGAGCTATCAGCGAGTTGTTTGACAGATTTGGCGGGGTCGGGGTTGCCGAAATCACGCAAACAGACCCGCGAGAGTTTAGAGACTTTGCCTTGAAGTTCTCTGAGCTGGTTCGTGCCCTTCCATTTCAGCTGCCCGAGAACTTCTTGCTGCTGGTTCGATCAATCTCGCTAATCTCGGGAGTCACGAGCAGCCTGAACCGTGAGTTCAATATGTGGGATGCAGTTGATCCGTTCGCACGCACCCTGCTCAACGGTGGCGCGAATAGCACTCTCAAGGCACTCGGCCGCGAGTTGGCAAAACAAGCCACCACCCTGCTTCAGCTTCCTTCGAAACTCGATGACTTAGTAGCCCGTCTGGAACGCGGCGAACTCTCGGTTCGCCAGCCTGAGGTTGAGCGTCGGCTTCGACTGCTGAATGGTGCGGTTAGCAGAGTTGGATCAATTGCCTTATTCGGAATTCTGCTGTTCGCAGGTTTGCAGCTTCAAGCCACTAACGCGACCCTTGGAGGAATACTGCTCGGCTTGTCTGCACTCCCGCTGATTCACGCACTAAACCCCTGGCGCAACTGGTAGCCAACGCCTAACGCAGGTCTCTAGGCTTTAGCCGTGGATGCGTATTGGCTGTTTCTGGCCGCTTGGTTTTTGGCTGCGGCCGCACCCGGAGCAGACACAGCACTTCTGGTTTCGACAACGATTGCCAGCGGCTGGAAATCGGCAATCCCGGCATCCTTAGGAATTACCCTCGCGAAAATCCTGCTGTTGCTCGTGACATTCTTTGGATTCGATGCGGTTTTGACCAATGCACCTGCGACGGTAACCAGTAGGTCCAGCGGGTTCTCCCTGCA
>CAZXFZ010000168.1:1849-2294 GCA_964640285.1 uncultured Rhodoluna sp. | reverse complement strand
GTCAAGAGAGCAGCCGTGCTCGAAACCACCGGATGCTCTAGTGCGCGTTGAGGAACCATCGAGCCCAAAAGTTTCCAGCTGTAAACCAGCAGCGATGCCACGACTATGGCGATCCAAATCTCGGTCACTTCTTTTCACCAAACCAGTCGAAGATTCCAACGAAAATCGCGCCGGCGCCAGCAATCAAAACCGGAACACCTGCTGGCACGAAGGGTGCTGAAACCACTGCTAGGCCGATCGCTAACAGGGCCACAATCAGCGCCTGGCGCTCCATGAGCCGAGGCCAAATGAGCCCGACGAACGCGGCAGCCGCAGCGGCATCCATCCCCCACATTCGCGGATCACCGATCGCCTGTCCCATTAACGCACCGGCAGCCGTAGCCGAGTTCCAAAACAAGTACACCGCCGCACCGGTCAGCCAAAATCCCTGCCGTTGCTCCTTCAC
>CAZXFZ010000168.1:0-1839 GCA_964640285.1 uncultured Rhodoluna sp. | reverse complement strand
TGAGCTATTCCAACGGCAGTGGACTCATCGATAGTGACCAGCGCGCCAACTAACTTCTTGGCTCCGACTAGCTTGAGAATTGGCCCCATGCGCACCGCATAGAAGCCATTTCTGATGCCCATCAGCCAGGCCGATGTTATTGCAGCCGCTAGGGCTGTCGAACCCCCTGAGATCACGGCCACGAATGCAAACTGGGAACCACCGCTGAACATAAGCAGACTCAATGCCATGGTTTGCCAGAAATCTAGCCCCGCCGCCGACGAGAGTGCGCCGAATGAAATTCCATAGAGTCCGGTGGCGAAACCGACGCCCAAAGACGTCATCAAAACGGATTTGCTAACGGCCACGAGTTTGCCCTGCCTCGAAGAGCGACAGGAACAACTGTGACCGGGTCGCCAGACCACAGCGCCGGATTACCTTATCGAAAACTTGCTTGACTCGATACTTAGGCATGTCAAGAGCAGCTGCAATCTGCTCTGCGGTCATTGTTGCCTCGAAAAGATCAAGAACAGCCTGTTCTTTTTCGGTGAGTTCACCTAGTCGCATCAAAAAGACCTGCGCGCCGAGGTGCTCGGCCTCGCTCTGATTTAGAAAATCGAGCAACGCGGTGAAATCGGGCTCGTCATCCTTCGTTGCTGCGATTCTGATGCCTCTGATCAACTCTTCGGCACCCTGCTCTTGGGTGACCAGGCCACTCGCGCCAGAGCGAATGCTCGACATTTGCAGTTCTTGCGAAAAGTACGGGCCAGTCATCAGAATCTTCGGAACCGGTTGCTGTGACTGGGTGAGCGATTCAACCAGCCTGTTCGACAACTCCACGCCGTCAATGCCTTTAAGTCTGTGGTCGATAACCAGCACATCTATAAGCAAATCCGGGATGCGCTCGAGCGCCTTCAGGCCGTTCTCTTCTTCGAAAACCACCCGCAGATCCGGTTGTGAATTGATCACCATTCGGCGACCACCTCTGATCAGCGCATCGCCGTCAACTAGACCAATTCGAAGTTCATTCGCCATCGCTGGTTAGTCCCTGGGTTGCAGATTCGCAAAAATAGCAGAAATCGTGAAACCGACACCTGGCACCCGAGTGGCTTCAATCGTTCCACCATACAAAGCGGCGCGCTCGCGCATAGCCGAGATACTCGCCCCGACCACAGGCTGGGTAAGCGAGCGAAGATCCTCTTCAGCCGTGTACGAAGTATCCTCGCCCAAGGCTGCGAGCTGCCGATTTCTGAACTCGATTCCGTTGTCTTTGACGAGCACCTGAAGCCCTGGCTCAACCCACGAAAAATCGATTGAGATTGAAGCTCCACTCGGAACATGGTCGCGAATGTTCTCAAGTGCTTCGTACACGATTCGATGAATGGCAAGCTCAGCACCTTCATCCAAGTCAAATCGAGTGCCTTCATGACGCAAATTGACGCTGTAACCAAACTCGCGATAAGCCACAACTAGCTGGTCTAACTCGCTAATGCCAGGTGGAGCCGCGGTAACGCTGTGCGTCTTGTTGAGCATGTCATACAAGCGGCGCAGCTCCGCGTGCGCGCTTCGCGCTGATCCGGCAATGTTCTCGAGCGAGCGCGTGGCCGACGCGGGGTCTGACTTCGCGGCGTACAACCCACCCTCAGCCTGTGAAATCACAGCTGCAACACGCTGGATGATGATCTCGTTGATATCTCGCGCAATTAGAAAACGTTCGTTCTGCTCTGCAATCTCTAGATTGAGGCGAGATTGTTCCTTCTTGGCAACGGTGCGGTCTGAAGAAGTGCCCACGTGAGTGACCCGGGTGATGAGAAGACGCCCCCCCAGAAACGCCAGACAGTTCAGTGCAGCCACCAAACC
>CAZXFZ010000167.1:0-2310 GCA_964640285.1 uncultured Rhodoluna sp. | reverse complement strand
AATCGCACAACCCTGGCCGATTGCCGAAACATCGGCGGCCAGACCGGTTTGGTGCTCGGAATAACCTGGTCGGGCAGCCAGTCGTTCGCCAGCCACCTTGCCCAACCGAGCCACCTGTCTAGCGTGAACCTGGGTTTGGGTGTCAAAACTGCGATAACCCGAGTTCAACCAAAGGGTTCCAGCCCCAGCTTTTTTCATGTCGGCCGCCATGAGTCGCAAGGCCGCAGCAGCATCCTTGGCTAGTGGCACACCGTTGACGTTTGCCAGCGGTTTGGGAACATACCGAATCGGGTTTAGCGGCCGCTGTTTATTGACGACTACCCACAGCGAGCCTGCAGACTGAATGTTAGGCCGGGGAATCGAGGTCGGCGGAGTTGTCGGCGAAGCAGTCGGGGATGCGGTCGGGTCAACGGTTGGATTTGGAGTCGAGCTAGGCGCTGGCGTGGGTGACACTGGGGCAGACACCGTTGGGGATGCCGTTGGCGTTGGGTCAACCGCCTGAGCAGACGAACTAAGACCAGCAAAAACTAAACCAACGGAAATAACTGTCGAAAACAGTTGGTTCTGCAAATTAGAACTTTTTTCACGTTTAGGCTTAGTCACGCATTAACCCTAACTTTTTGAATCGAGAACCTTTTGTCTAGAGCTTCAAGAAAAGCAGCGGCAGCCGAATCGGCAAAAACCGGAGTCATGACTCAGCGCCAAATCTGGTTGGTGCTCATTGGACTAATGTCTGGAATGTTCCTCTCTGCCCTCGACCAGAGCGTCGTCGGAACAGCAATGCGAACCATCGCCGATGACCTCAAAAACCTCGAAGCGCAGGCTTGGGTCACCACCGCATACCTGATCACATCGACGATCGCGACTCCGATCTATGGAAAGCTCAGCGACATCTTTGGTCGTCGCCGTCTGTTTATTTGGGCAATCAGCATCTTTATCTTCGGTTCTGCACTCTGTGGTTTCGCCACCAACATGGGTGAACTCGCTGCATTCCGCGCTGTTCAGGGCATCGGTGCTGGTGGTCTGTTCTCACTCGCAATTACAGTTTTGGCCGACATCGTGCCACCGCGTGAGCGTGCTCGTTACCAGGGCATGTTCCTCGCCGTGTTTGGCTCATCCTCAGTTCTTGGCCCGCTGGTTGGTGGCTTGTTCGCAGGCGTTGACCAGATTCTCTGGGTTGACGGCTGGCGCTGGGTGTTCCTCATCAACTTGCCAATTGGTGCGCTGGCGCTGGTTATGGTTACCGCGTTCCTACACGTTCCGCACACTCCAAAGAAGCACCGCATCGACTGGTTTGGTGCTGCCTCGATCGTGGTGGCAGTTGTTCCAATCCTCCTGGTTGCCGAAAACGGCCGCGACTGGGGTTGGCTCGAAACTCCGAGCATCCTGATGTATGCGTTGGCGATAGTCGGCATCGCCGCATTTATCTTCTTCGAACGTCGCGCAGGCGACGAGGCAATCATGCCGCTTCGACTCTTCAAGTCGCGCTCGTTCACAATGTCGACAATCATGGGCGTCATCATCGGCGTTGGAATGTTCGGTGGCATGATGACGATTCCGTTGCTCTTGCAAATCGTGATGGGAGCAACCCCAACCGAATCAGGTTTCATGATGCTTCCTATGGTTGCCGGCATGATGATTGGAACCACCATTTCGGGCCAAATCACATCACGAACCGGCAAGTACAAGGTGTTCCTGAGCACCGGAACCGGCATTCTCACTATTGGCTACGCATACATGCTGGGCTTCTCAGCAGACAGCGAATACTGGTGGATGTCAATCGGAATGTTTCTAGTTGGTCTGGGGCTGGGTCAACTCATGCAGACCCTGACGCTCGTATCTCAGCAATCGGTGCCAGCTAGCGAAATCGGTGTCGCCACCTCAGCGGCCACCTTCTTCAGGCAGATGGGTGGAACCCTGGGTGTTGCTATCTTCATCTCGATCCTGTTCAACGGTCTCGGTGACTCGATTGGCAAGGCTTTCGCTAAGCCAGAAGTTCTTGCCGGGGTTCAGGCGGCAGTTCAAGATCCAGCAGTGAAGGCAGACCCAGCCAACGCAGGTGTGCTGCAAGCCTTGACGACCATCGGCCAGGGCAACCCTGAGGGCGCAAGCGCTCTGGGTGACAAGCTGAGCACCGACTCGTCTTTCCTAAACACGATCGACGAGCGTCTGGCCCGTCCGTTCCTAATGGGCTTTGCCGACTCGGCCGTGACCGTGTTTTTCTGGGCAGCGCTGATTGTTTTGGTGGCCTTCGCCCTGTCGTTCTTTGTGAAGGCTGCTCCACTTCGTGACAAGTCTGCAGCTCAGGAG
>CAZXFZ010000166.1:0-2323 GCA_964640285.1 uncultured Rhodoluna sp. | reverse complement strand
AGTGTTCCAAAAAGTGGGTGGAACCAAAGTGGCCATTTTGCTCGTCACGCGAGCCAACAGCAACCGAGAATGCCACGGATGCGCTCTGCGCCCCTGGCACCGACTCGGTTAAAACGCGAACACCGCTCGGAAGGACACTGCGGCGAACCGTAGTGCCTCCCGAAGCGGTGAACGAAAGGTCGTCCTGATCGAGTGGAAAAAAGATTTCGGTCAAGACTTCCTGCTTACTTCTGGTTATTCTTCGTCAGACTGTGCGTCGCCAGCCTCTTCGCCTTCGCGAACAGGAGCGAGTGACAGCTTGCCGCGGTCATCGATCTTGGTGATCTCAACCTGGAGCTTCTGGCCAACCTCGAGCACGTCTTCTACGTTCTCAACACGCTTGCCACCGTTGAGGTGCTTGAGCTCTGAGATGTGCAGCAGACCATCCTTGCCTGGCAGGAGCGAAACGAATGCACCAAACGCAGCCAACTTGACGACGGTTCCAAGGAAGCGCTCGCCAATCTCTGGTACGTGTGGGTTGGCAATCGCGTTGATCGCAGCCTTTGCGGCGTCGGCCGAAGGACCATCGGTTGCACCGATGTAAACGGTGCCGTCGTCCTCGATCGAAATCTCGGCTCCGGTGTCTTCCTGAATCTGGTTGATCATCTTGCCCTTTGGACCAATGACCTCGCCGATCTTGTCAACCGGAATCTTGACTGCAATTACGCGCGGAGCGGTTGGCGCCATCTCGTCAGGTTCGCTAATGGCCTGAGCCATGACGTCGAGAATTGCAAGACGTGCCTCGCGAGCCTGAGTTAGTGCCCCAGCCAAGACCGAAGCAGGAATACCGTCGAGCTTGGTGTCCAGCTGAATAGCAGTTACGAATTCGCGAGTTCCAGCGACCTTGAAGTCCATGTCACCCAGTGCGTCTTCAGCGCCGAGGATGTCGGTCAGAGCCGCATACTGAGTCTTGCCGTCGATTTCGTCTGAGATCAGACCCATCGCGATGCCCGCTACCGGGGCACGCAGTGGAACACCGGCACTCAAGAGCGCGAGAGTCGAGGCACAGACCGAACCCATCGAGGTCGAACCGTTTGAGCCCAGGGCTTCAGACACCTGACGAATTGCATAAGGGAACTCTTCGCGCGATGGCAGAACCGGCACGAGGGCGCGCTCAGCGAGCGCACCGTGTCCGATTTCGCGGCGCTTAGGGCTGCCTACACGACCGACTTCACCGGTTGAATAAGGCGGGAAGTTGTAGTTGTGCATGTAGCGCTTCGAGGTGACCGGGGTCAACGCGTCAATCTGCTGCTCCATCTTGAGCATGTTCAGAGTGGTAACACCGAGAATCTGGGTCTCACCGCGCTGGAACAGTGCTGAGCCGTGAACGCGAGGGATTACGTGAATCTCTGCATCGAGCTTGCGGATGTCGCGAAGGCCACGACCGTCGATGCGGATGCCCTCCTTGAGCACGCGAGTGCGCATGATCTTCTTGGTGACCGACTTGTATGCAGCCGAGAACTGAAGCATCTGAGCCTCGTCCAGCTTGGCCTCAAGGGCCTCCTTGGTAGCGGCCTTGAGTGCGTCGTCGGCATCCTGGCGCTCGACCTTGTCGGCAATCTGGTAGACGCGGGCAAGTTCTGCGCCAGCAGCCGCCTCAACCGCGGCGTAGACCTCGTCGGTGTATGGCAAGAACACTGGGTACTCGGCGGTTGGCTTAGCAGCCTCGTTGGCCAGCTTCTGCTGAGCAGCAACCAGAGCCTTGATGAACGGTTTTGCAGCTTCTAGACCCTGCGCCACGACATCCTCCGAAGGAGCAGTTGCACCTTCGTTCTTGATTAGGTGCCATGCGTTCTCGCTAGCCTCGGCCTCAACCATCATGATTGCGACATCTTCGACACCGTTCTCGACGATGACGCGACCTGCTACAACCATGTCAAACACCGAACGCTCAAGCTGCGAGTGCTTTGGGAAAGCGACCCACTGGCCATCGATCAGTGCGACGCGGACGCCACCGATTGGGCCCGAGAATGGCAGACCGGCGAGCTGGGTCGACATCGATGCCGCGTTGATTGCCACGACGTCGTACAGCTCGTCTGGCTCGATTGCCATAACAGTTACAACGACCTGAATTTCGTTGCGCAGACCGTCTACGAACGATGGGCGCAGCGGACGGTCGATGAGTCGGCAGGCAAGGATTGCCTCGGTCGATGGGCGACCCTCGCGACGGAAGAAGCTGCCTGGGATTTTTCCGGCGGCATACATGCGCTCTTCAACGTCGATGGTTAGCGGAAAGAAGTCAAACTGGTCTTTCGGCTGCTTGCTTGCAGTGGTAGCCGAGAAC
>CAZXFZ010000165.1:0-2328 GCA_964640285.1 uncultured Rhodoluna sp. | reverse complement strand
AAGCTCTTGTGGTTCGAAAGTTAATTGCGAAGCAGGGAACAATCGAAGCCGACAAGTACCGTCGAATCACGATCACTTTGACTGACTAGTTGTTCGGGTTAGATTTTCTTGAGGTTGAAGGCCCGAGTTTCTCCCAGATAAACATCGCGAGAGTGACCAGCGCAAAGCCGAAGAAAAGGTCCTCGATTGGCGCATACGCGATTCGGGTTCCAGAGATTGCTTCAGGGTTGTAGGTAACGATTTCTTGCCCAGTCAGGTATCCGTTAGTTATCAACTGGAAAAAGACCACGATCGCGTATGCGATCCAGAATCTCCCCTTTGAAAACAACTGAGATTTAAGGATTACGACGCCGATGATGAAGACCACAATCAGGGCCAGAGCCGCGAGCAGCGTGTAGGTAATCACGAGATTCGCCCTTTCAGAAACGCGAGCCAACGCTTTACCGTGGGCAGAAAATTGCGCACTCCCTCGAGGGTGAGCAGGCCTGCGATTGGCACGATGATGAAGAAAAGGTATTCCTCAAGAGGGATTCCTAACGGCCCAATAATGCCGCTGGTTTTGTCTGGAGCAAAGAACCAGTGGTTGTTGGCGATTGCGTAGGCGTCCCAAATCACAAATAGCGGAATCGTTAGAGCGAGGGTTTTTAACAGACGTTTTGGATCACGCAATACCCTGAGTCTGAATGCGAACTCCAACCAAAAAGAGGCCACAACCACGAACCCGAGCATCGCCAGGTATGACCACTGACCAAACATCCACAAACCCCTTAGGTTTAGACTCAGAGCCGTGATGGTCTCAGAGCTGCGATTGATGCACAGCCTTCGTCTGGTGTCACGCCTTTGTGTCGCCGTAGGCATCCTCGTGTCGGCGCTCGCACTGCCCTTTGGTGGGGTTTCCCTTGAGCTGCAAGTTCTGCTTGCTCTGGTTGCCCTGGCCGTCGGAATTCCGCACGGAGCGGTCGATCACCTGATTACCGTGCCTAGCCTAACCCTGCCCCAGCAGGTTTTCTTTCTGGCCGGCTATCTGGGTGCCGTGGGTCTATCGATCTGGTGCATCCTGAGTGCGAATCTGCTCGGTTTCCAGTTGGTGGTGCTGATGAGCGCGATTCACTTTGGTCTTGGTGACACCGCCTTTGTTGCCGAGATTGATAGGCGAGGGACTCGTCACGCACGCCTTCCTAGAACTGCTTTCTTAGTGGCATCGGGTTTTTCGCCCGTCGTTATCCCGTTGGTTTCAAGTTCGAGTTCGCAAGCACTCGAGGCGGTCAACCCAGAGCTGGTTGGTTGGGCCGGTGCGCTGGCACCCATCCTGTTCGCAGTCATGGTGACCCTAAATCTGGCGGCAATTTGCTGGATGCTGATAACCAGGCGTTACCAGGAGGCGATTGATCTGGTGCTGTTACTGGTGTTGGTGCTGGTTGCCCCGCCGTTGATTGCCTTCGCTTTCTATTTTGGTCTTTGGCACGCGCTCAAACATACGGGGCGAGTCTCGCTCGAATTGAAAAGCTCCCGAGTCAGGCACATAGCGGATGACCCACGAGGCGCTTTCTTCAAAGCTTTTCTGGCCGGTGTTCCGGCCTTGATTGCGGTGCTCATTTTTACGGTTGCTCTAGGTCTTACGCAGGGTTTCAACCTTGGGCAAGACCTGCTTTGGTATCTGCTAGTAGTTGTCTGGGCGCTTACCGTGCCGCACATGTTGCTCACCCTGAGACTCGATGTAAAAGCGCTGCGAACTTAGACTCAAATGACCATGCAGACACAGATTGCCTTAGCCACCAAGCACGGCAAACTCGCCCAAATCGCGCCAGCTTTTGAGGCGCTCACTGAGTTTGAGTTGGTGGTTGCCGAGGTCGACACCGACCTTTTCGGCACGTTCAGCGGCGAGGTTCCAAGAACACTGAGCCCGAAGGATGCCGCGATCGCCAAAGCTCGGGCCGGCGCTAACGCGCTAGGTCTCGACTTCGGTTTGGCAAGCGAGGGGTCGATCGGTGGGCATCCTCAGTTTCCTTTTGCGAACTCCAATCAAGAGGTGCTGGCGCTCGTCTGCCTAAGTCGCGGTTTCTCAGTGGTCGAGACCTTTACTTCGACCGACATCGTCGCAAAGTCGAAAACTGTTACCTCAATCGAGAGTTTGACCGACCTTGCTGATGGCTTCGATCTGCCGAACCACGCGGTGATTGTGTCGGCGCGATTTGGCCAAGAACAGCAAATCGAAAAGGGCATTCAAGATTCGGGCGAACTAGTTGCGCGGGTGACCGAATTGCTTGAGCGCGGAGCAAACGAGGTGCGAGTCGAGAGCGATTTTCGGGCGATGCTTTCGCCTTCGCG
>CAZXFZ010000164.1:0-2341 GCA_964640285.1 uncultured Rhodoluna sp. | reverse complement strand
GCACCGAGTACTCAACACCACGCTTGGTTTCAGTGCGCAAGAAACCCATGCGAGCCTTGGCGATATCCAATTCAGGATGCTCAGCCGGCAGCTCACGCTTCGAGCGAGCTCGAGCTCCGCGCACGGCTACACTGCGAGCCTTCTCGTTCTTCTGTCGGTTAGAGCGGCCCACTAGTACCAACCCTTTTTGTCTGAGTGCGCCAGAGCTCCACAGGGCGAACCGTAGCGCCCCTTGATGTACTTCACGCCCCAGCGAATCTGGGTTTCGGGATTGGTCATCCAGTCGGCACCCTCGGTTGCCATCTTGCTGCCCGGCAAAGACTGCGGGATGCCGTAAGCGCCTGAGCTCGAGTTTCTCGCTGAGACGCGCCAGTTCGATTCGCGCTCCCACAGTTTGACCAAGCACGAATACTGGTCGGTGCCAAAGTCCATTTGCTTTAGCAAGTCAAAGGCGTATGCCTTTGCTGTGCCCGGGTCAGGCAGATCGGCCTGCTCTACGAAGATCGCGGCATCCGAACCGGTCACAACCTTGAAACCACCGCGTTCAAAGCTGATGGTTTGAGTGGTTGCATAGCCGTAGGTCTCTTGCGGGTCGACTGTTGCCTCAGCATAAAAGGCCTTGGCGCTAGCAGAAGCAATCGTGCCCGAGTATGGGTCGATGATCGACACCATTGCAAAGCTGACCGAAAACAACCATGCCCAGAACGGTCTAAACACCCGTGGATCTAGCTGCGGCAGTTCGGGTCGGCGAAAGCGCGTTCCTTCGAGTTTTTCATCGATGAATGCGGCGATGCGACTCGACAAACTGGGGCGTTGCGCCTCGTGTCTGCCCATTGTGCTCCTCATTCATGAAGTCGAAAAACAACCTCGTTCACGCGAAGTTCAATTCTAACCGAGGGCAGTTTTTGACTCTAGCCCTTGGGCAGTTGCTGATTTGGGCAGGCCTTCAAGACGTTGGCAATCGCCGTCTTTTCGGCCGATGTTACCCAGAGCTTGTACTTGGCCTTCACGGCAACCTGCCTGGCAACGTAGTGGCAGCGAATCCCTTTGTTGGGCGGCAGCCAGCTGGCAGCATCGCTGTCGCTCTTCTGGCCGTTCGTCGGGCCATCGACAGCCAGCAGATTCAGCGGGTCGTTGTAAAACTTCACTCGCGTCGAGTAGTTCCATGCCTGCGCGCCTTTTTGCCAGGCATCACTAACGGCAACTACGTGATCAATCTGCACGGCGAGCGAGGTGCCAACCCCACGTTTGAAGTTGATCACCTTGCCGGTGTAGGGGTCTTTCAGCACCCCGGTGGCGACAATGCAGGTCTCACCTGAGCGCCAGGTGATGTTGGTTAGGTCTCGCTGAAGAATGAAGTTGCGGGTGTCGCAGGAGCCGATTGAACCCCAACCATCACCGAACAGGCTTCGGTCATAACCGGTTTTTGGTGCTCGACCTTTGACGGCAAGCTTGTTCAGCACGCCCACCACCGGCGAAACTTTTGGATTTGCTGGTGCCGGGGTCGCGGCGAACGAATCGTTCGGTGAGCCAATCGCCAAGCCGGCCATCAACAAGGATGCGAATGCGGCGGCAGCAAGTTTGCGCAAACTCGAGTTAGCGAAGAGCTTTCTCGAGCTGAAGAACTTCGACGACTCGGTCGATGAACGCATCCACTTCGTTTTCGGCATAGCCACCCCTTTTTGCGCTGAACACGGTATTTCTAACATCGGCCACCGACATTGATTTCTCGCCAGCTAGATGGGCCTCGACTGCCGCGCAAAAACGGTCGACCTCGCGTCGGCTGTAGCCACGAAGCAGCAAGGTTCGGTGGCTGAATCGCCGTCCGCGTTTCAGGGCTAAGCGGCCTTTCAAGCTAGCTACAAAACGCTCGAGGGTGCTTTTCATCATGTAGTCACCGAGCTGCACTCGAGCACGATGTAGTTCTCGCTTCGCAAGCGCATCCTCGAGTTGATCGATGCCGGCGTCAACCTGCGCAATTAGGTAACCGCCTTTGACTAGTTCAAATTGGTTTTCTCTCACCTTTTGAGCTGTCATCACCGCAAGTTTGGGGTTCTCGAACTGCTGCCTAGCAAGCGCAATAAAGTCATCGACCTGTGCCGGGTCGTATCCGTACTTGGTTTTTGAAACCTTCTTGAATTCCACGATTTGCCTTAGAAAAAGAGTGTCGCGATCAGGTACATCGCGAGTGCACTTGGAAGCATCGAGTCGAGTCGATCCATGACGCCGCCGTGTCCGGGCAATACGTTCGACATGTCTTTGATGCACAGGTCACGTTTGATTAGACTCTCGGCGAGGTCACCAAAGACAGCTGTCAGAAGCAGCGCCGCCGAAATCACAA
>CAZXFZ010000163.1:1823-2360 GCA_964640285.1 uncultured Rhodoluna sp. | reverse complement strand
GAAACCAAAGGCAACGGCGAAGCCAAAAACTGAGAAGCAGGATGCTCCAACTGGCGCGTCTGAAGTTAAAGCCTCGGCGACGACGGCAGATGCTGTTGAGGCTCCGGTCAAACCAAAGTCAGCAGGCGGTCGCGGCGCAAAGTCAAAGAACTCGAACCCAAAGAGTGCTGACAGCGCAATCGGTGAGACGCCAGCTGTCGCAGCAACTCCGGTGTCGGCGACGTCGCTGATGTTCATGGCCCCAGACCTTCCGACTCCAACCGTTGACCCCAAGAAGGGACTCATCGTTGATCAGCCAAGCGCTGACGGTGAGAGCCATCTGCGTCGCCGCTCGCGTCGCCGTGCGGGCGAGGCAATTGACGGCGAAGTCGCCGAAAACACCGTCGTAAAGGTTCGAGAGCCTCGAGCCCCCAAAGAGCCGAGCAATGAACCACAGCGCGTCAAGGGCTCGACACGACTAGAAGCCAAGAAACAGCGTCGCCGAGACGGACGCGACGCCGGTCGCCGTCGAACTGTTATCACCGAATCAGAATTCCT
>CAZXFZ010000163.1:1071-1813 GCA_964640285.1 uncultured Rhodoluna sp. | reverse complement strand
GTGCGCTCGAAAGACGGCAAGATTCAGATCGGTGTGCTCGAGGATGGGATCCTCGTCGAGCACTACGTTGCTAAGGCATCTGAAGCGAGCTTGATAGGCAACGTATACCTTGGCAAGATTCAGAACGTGTTGCCGTCCATGGAGGCGGCTTTCGTTGACATCGGTCGCGGCCGAAATGCCGTTTTGTATTCGGGAGAGGTCGATTGGGAACTTGCCGAAACTGGCAACCAACCTCGACGCATCGAACTCGCATTGAAGTCTGGTGACACCGTTTTAGTGCAGGTCACTAAAGATCCGGTTGGCCAAAAAGGTGCCCGCCTTACCAGCCAAGTCTCTTTGCCAGGCCGCTACCTGGTCTATGTGCCAAACGGATCAATGAACGGTATTTCGCGCAAGCTCCCTGACAGCGAGCGCGCTCGACTCAAGAAGATTCTCAAGGAGATCCTTCCTGAAGACGCTGGGGTAATCGTGCGCACCGCCGCTGAGGGAGCAACTGAAGAGCAGTTGACTTTGGATGTGCAACGCCTTCAGGCGCAGTGGGAAGACATCCAAAAGAAAGTCGAGAAGGGCTCAGCCCCTGCCATGTTGCACAGCGAACCCGATCTTCTGGTCAAAATCGTTCGCGATGTGTTCAACGAAGATTTCCAGAAGATGATCATCTCGGGCGATGATGCACGTGAAGTCATCGAGGAATACTTGGCATCGGTCGCTCCAGACTTGCTCGAGAGGGTTGAAAAGTACA
>CAZXFZ010000163.1:0-1061 GCA_964640285.1 uncultured Rhodoluna sp. | reverse complement strand
GAGTATCGCGTTGGCGAGCAAATTGCCAAGGCGCTCGATCGAAAGGTGTACCTGCCTTCAGGTGGCTCGCTAGTCATCGACCGAACCGAAGCGATGACAGTTGTCGACGTCAACACCGGCAAGTTTGTGGGTTCAGGTGGAAATCTCGAAGAAACCGTGACCAAAAACAATCTCGAGGCTGCTGAAGAAATCGTTCGCCAGCTGCGCTTGCGTGACATTGGCGGCATCATCGTGGTCGACTTCATCGATATGGTTCTCGAATCCAACCGCGATCTCGTGCTTCGCAGATTGATGGAGTGCCTCAGCCGCGACCGCACGAAGCACCAGGTAGCCGAAGTTACTTCGCTGGGGCTAGTCCAGATGACTCGCAAGAAGATCGGTATTGGCTTGCTCGAGGCCTTCAGCGAGCCTTGTGAGGCCTGTGCCGGACGCGGGGTGATCGTGCACCACGAGCCCATCATGCGCCACAAGAGCCACCACCCGATGGAAGAACCAATCAAGAGTGGCAAACAGGGCAAAAAAGACCGCAATCGCGAGAAGACCAAACCCGAGGGCAAACAGGAAGTTGCCAAGGTCGTCACCCCCGAAAAGGCCGCCGAACTCGGCAGTGTTATCTCAAAGATTGCCGCATCCACCGTTGCTGCCCACGAGGCTGCTGGCGAAGAATCGGTGATTCCGCTGCCTAAGCTCGAAGTGCCAGTGCAGAAGGATGCGAATGGCGCAGACAACCAAGTTTCAGCGACCGAAGTTGATTCCAGCAAAACCGAGAAGATTCTGGACGCAGTCCTCGAAGCGCTTCCTGAACCTGCGGGTCCGGGTGAAGGTCGACCACAAGGACGCCGAAAGCCTCGCAGGGCCAGCAGCAACTAGGTTTCTCGAGAAACAACCCGAGTCAAAATGTTTGACCCGAACGCGGTTTTCACGCTAGACTTGACCCTCGTTGCTCGAATTGCATTCGATGGCAACTTTCATCAATCCGAGAGCGATTAAATTCGCATACGGAGACGTCTCAAGACAAGAGGTAACCCTGTGGTTTACGCAGTAGTCCGCCCAGGCGGCCG
>CAZXFZ010000162.1:853-2365 GCA_964640285.1 uncultured Rhodoluna sp. | reverse complement strand
AGGTCGAGCTGGGTCTGGGCGTTGATCGCCTGGATCGCGCCTTCGATGTGGTGGCGGTAGAACGTCACCTCGACATCGAAGCGCTCCGACCAGGAGGCGTTGTTGCCGAACCACGGGCTCCACACGAAGCCGGCACTGAAGCTGCGCGAGGTTTCCGGCTGCTATACAGAGGCGTGGCATCCGCTGCTGCCTTGAGACAGCGTCGAGATCAAGCTCGGATCGGCTCGCGGCAAGGTCGAAGGTTGGTCAGAGCACATTCGACTGTTGCCCGGCACTTCAGTAGAGGCATCATTTGAAAGTGGTGACCTGACAGGCCTGCCGGCGATTGTCAGCCACCAGCTTCCAAAAGCCAAGAGCTGGTACCTCGGTTGCACGCCAGACCGCAGGATGATGTCGGATTTCCTTGAGCGAACCGCAATCGAGGCCGGGGTTGCGCCGATTGTGCTCAATCTGCCAAAGGGTATGGAAGTCACTAAGCGCGTGAACGACACCGGAAGTTACCTGTTCTTGCTGAATCACACCGTCGAAGACAAGGTCGTGGAGATTGGTCAGGCAAGCTCTGACCTGATTTCTCAAGAGTCGTTCGAACACGCAGTTCCGGTGGCAGCCGGCTTGGTTAGGGTTCTAAAGCTTCACTAGCAGCAAAAAGCGCTGGCGAAACCAATCGCCCTAGTGTTCGAACTTGCTTCTGAACGCTCGAATAGCGAGGGTCGAGAACAGACTGGTTAGCACCACCACACCGAGTGTGATTTCTTTTGCTGCGAATGGCACCGATGCGGCGACGGTTGCAGCGATGATCATCGAAAACTCGCCGCGCGATGAAAGAAACGCGCCGATACGTCGCCATGCCAACGGATCGCTGAGATCACGACCCATTAGCCATCCGACATAGAACTTTCCGGCGACACCAAACACCGCAAATGCCAGTGCGATGGGCAAGACGGCCAGCACATCGACGGCGGCGATACTCAGCCCAAAGAATAAGAAGAACACAGCCGAAAAAACATCGCGCAGGGGTGCAAAACGGCTTCGCAGAGTTTCGGCGACATCTCCGGTTAGCAGCAATCCGAATAGGAACGCTGCGATAACACCCGAGAACCCTGCCAGGTTCGCGCCACCAGAGATTGCGAGAGCGACACCGAAAGTGAGTAATAGCAGCGGACCGGGGCCTGAGTTCGCTAGCGCTCGAAAACCGGGCAGTTCTCGACCCATTCCAATGAAAAAGACGGCGATGGTCACAACCAGAGCGATGCCAACCGAAATCAAACCGCCGATCGCAGACAGACCAAGTGCCGCGGCAGCCAGAATTGGCAGATAAGGAGCGAGAACGATGTCTTCGAAAACCAAAATGCTGGTAGCCCGCTTAGCGACGTTCGATTTTGACCAACCGCTTTCTCTGATCAGTTGACTGGCGATGCCCGATGAAGAAACGAACATAATGCCTGCGAAGGCAACCGCTCCAAGCGGGCCGAAGCCCAACACTAGCGCCAGAATCGCAGCCGGAACGGAGTT
>CAZXFZ010000162.1:0-843 GCA_964640285.1 uncultured Rhodoluna sp. | reverse complement strand
ATCCACCAAACCGATGGCCCATTTCGATCTGAGGGTTCCAACCAAGTCCTGCGCTGAGTACTCGAATCCCATCACGAGGAGCAGCAGAAGCGCTCCGATTTCAGCTCCAAGGTTGAGAAAGTCTTCGCTAAGAGCCAAAGGAGCAATGCCGCCCTTGCCGAGGCTCAACCCAGCCAAGAGAAACAGCGGCACACTCGAAATGTGAAGCTTCGCCGCCAGCCAAGACAAAAGTCCGAGGCCAACAAAGACTAGACCCAGCTCGAGCAGTGCAAGATTCGTTGTCGCACTGGTTCCGGCGGCAAGAATCTGAGGGGTCATACGACCAGTTTATGGAGCGTTTACCTCGATGCGATTCGTGAGCCTGGATGCCCTGCTCTGTGCAACAAATCCGACTAACAAGACGATTGCAAGATAGAGCGCTTGCGAAGTGGTTAGCACACGCTCAGAAACACCGGTAATCGGTGATTCTTTGTCAGCCCAGATCCAGAGGAACCAGACCGAAACAGCCGTCAACGCCAGAGTCGCCCAAAGAACTGGCTTGGGTCTCAGCGCCGGATTCCTGCTCTTTGAGTCAATAGCAAAAAGGGGCCAGGCAGAAAAGAAAATGAAGGATGCGATTGCGAAAAACCTGTGCTCGGGAGTCGAGCCGATTAGCGGGCTCGGGAAGATCGCGACGCCAACCGTGGCGATCGCACCCAAAGCGATCACAATGCGTGCACGCATCCTGATGTCGGTTGCAAGCCAGGCCACTAGAAGTTCTAAAAGTGCCGCGAATAAAAAGAAGCCGGTCTGAATTGTTCTAACTGGTGATTCTGGGCTGGCCAAGTCACTGATGGTTTGCTT
>CAZXFZ010000161.1:2027-2375 GCA_964640285.1 uncultured Rhodoluna sp. | reverse complement strand
TGATTGCTGTGCACCACGCATTACAAGTGCGAAGTAGTCACGACCGATGTCGTCTTGACCGAATGGGTGGTCGCCGATTTGAACGCCAGTTCCGTCAATGAACTCTGGCAAGACATCAAGGGTCGGGCAACCCATCGAACCATCAGCACAAAGTTCGAGCTCAGGCAGGTCTGTAATCGAGTAGTGCCACCAGCCCTGAACAGTAATTGGGTTCTTCTCGTCACCCAGGTGCAGACCGGATGCTGTAAAGACAAATCCAACGATGCTGAGCAGCGAAACCAATGCAATCATTGCCGCACGGTGTCTGAAGAATCGTTGCCGCCGATGTAGAAAAAGTGTTCGATCTGG
>CAZXFZ010000161.1:0-2013 GCA_964640285.1 uncultured Rhodoluna sp. | reverse complement strand
CATCGACGTTCTTTTTATTTCCGAACATAGTCTTACTTTCCAATTCGAATTCGAGGGTCGAGTGCCGAGTAAAGCAAGTCGGCAATCAGGTTTGCGATCATTGCCAGCATCGAGGTGACCAGCGCAATACCCATAATCATGTTGAGGTCGAACAGCGCGAGCGAACCGCGGAAGAGGCTTCCCATACCTACCCATCCGAAGATGCTTTCGGTGATGATCGCACCGCCAACCACACCGACGATGTCGCCGACCATGATTGTGGTCAATGGAATCATCGTGTTGCGGAACGCGTGACGCATGATTACGGTGCGCTCGGTCAAACCTTTGGCGCGAGCCGTGCGGATGTAGTCCTGGTTCATGACCTCGAGCATTGTGCCGCGCGAGAAACGGGTGTAACCAGCAAATCCGGTGATTGCCAAGGCAACCGTTGGCAAGAACAGGTGCATCAGGATGTTCAATGAGGTGATCCAGAAGTTTCCGGTCTCAAGCAGGTCGTTGTACTGACCGACTGTCGGCACAGGGCGGAAGTTAATCGCATCCTTAGCCATGTAGTCATCCCAGGTCTGCATGTAGCGATCAACAAGGATGATGATGAAGATCAAAACACCCGTGATCACCGCGGTGCGCGCTGCTGGGCCACGGTCTACCTTGTTGAAGGCGAACGCAAACCCAATAGCGACCGCAACAAAAACAGCGATCGAGAGCAGTATGTTCAATAGGTGACGATCCTGGTCAAAGACCCACTGCAGCGGGTAGTACGCGGCTAAACCGAACACACCCATTGACAAGGCCGAGTAGAGGGTCTTTCGGTTGCTGATGCCGGTTGAGAGCTGTGTGACGCCTACCGCGATGCCTAAACCAAAGACAAGGATGAGCACTGGGCCGAGACCTGGGTAGAGGAACCACTGGGTGGCACTCATGAGCCAGATAGTTCCGGCGGTGACACCGAAGGCGCTTGCAAACACAACCGCAACCCTCGCCCTGTTTCCACCAATAATGCCCGACCAGAACACCGCGCTAATCAGCGAGAGACCGATCAACCAAGGTGGAGTTACCTCTGGGTTCGATAGGAAGTTGTTGAAGCCGATGGCGAGGTACTGCTTCAGCAGAACCGCAAACCAGAAAATTGGCAGCGAGAAGGCCAAGAAGGCATAGAAGGTAACGCTGTAGTCGAGGCGGCTGTATTGGCGCAGAGCGGTAACGATTCCGAGGCTGATGCCCAGGATGATCGAAACAATAGTCGCGATCGCGACCAGGCGGATGCTGGTAGGGATTGCGTCGGCCAACTGGCTGAATACCGGCTGACCGGTGCGGCTCATGCCTAGGTCACCGGTGAGGGCCTTCTGAAGCCACAGGAAGTAGCGAATTGGGGAAGGCACGTCGAGCTGAAGCTCACGAGTTAAGTTGATGATCTGCTGCTTGGCGTTTGGCTCAGTGCTGGTGCGCAAACCCTCAAGCGGGTCGCCCATGTTGGCAGCCAGGTTATAAACCAAGAAGGTCGAGCCAAAAAGCACGATGAACATCGCACCGAGTCGACGAATAATGTAGGCGATCAAGACGATCCCTTCCGACTAACAAATGGTTGCCGCTGCGTTGCGGCGAAGTAAACCGAGTTCGATTCTCGCACAAGTTTTTGCGTGCTGTGCCCCACACAAAGAAGTGGCACCCGACTGGCGGGTGCCACTTCTTTTTTAGGTGTTGAGCCTAAGACTTAGAGGGTCTTAGTACTTCCACTCCCAGAAGTTCCAAACCAGAGTTGGCGACAGTGGAGCTGGCTTGACGTTCTTCAAAGCCGAGTTCACTGCGGTAGCAGCTGGGTGCTGGAAAATTGGAAGGGTTAGAGCGTCAGCAACCAGGTACTTCTCAACTGCGAGGTACTTTGCAGTGATCTGTGCTGGGGTCAGCTTCTGCTCGAGGCTCTTCAGGATGTCGTCAACTGCTGGGTTGTTGTAACCCAGGAAGTTGTTCGAACCGTCTGACTGGAAGTTAGCGTTGGTTCCAGTCTGGCTGGTC
>CAZXFZ010000160.1:0-2378 GCA_964640285.1 uncultured Rhodoluna sp. | reverse complement strand
TTGGCTCGCGGAGCGCCTCGTTTTGAACCAGTCTTCGTGGAGCCTTCGGGGAAAGCACCCTGCGTGACCATTACCAGCAGATCGTTGCCAGCAGCGAGGTAGTTGAGCTGCAATTTGTTCGGCGCTTTGGCATCGGCAAGATTGGTGTGGCGCGTGATTACAGCGATGGGTTGTTTGGCCGATTCGTCGGCCTTGGATGAGGTCTTGCGACGAACCGGAATTGCCGAGATGCGAGCCAACGCGCCATCGCTTACGGCCGGGTTTCGAACCTCAACAATCTCGCCAGACTCGAACGCCTTAGAAATCGGGCTGATCCAGTCGGCCTGAGGCGGCTGACCGCTAATGTCGCGATAAAAAAGAGTTGCGGCGCTGGATGGGCGGGCGTGGGCGACCGCGATGAACTCGTTTTCTTTCGATGGAATCCAAAGCACAAGATCGGCAAAGACAAGGTCGGCGATCAGCTGCCAGTCAGCGGTCAGTTGATTCAGCCACTCAGCATCGCTGTGGCTGATTCTGCCTGATCGCTTGACCAGCTCGCGTAACGTTGACACATCTCGAGTTTAGCCAGCGTGACACCAGCCACCTAGGTCGATGCGCCTGCTTCAATCGCAGAGGCGAGAGATTTCACCGCTCGAGAATAGTTGCATCGAGGCCGCATCCAATATGCGGCTGCGGATTTTGCTACTGCAGAATCAATGAGTGCTGGTTCATCTGGCACAAACAACACCTCAAAGTCGCCCAAATGCTCGCGCAATACATCTAAAAGTTGCCGCCTGGCATTCACACCCAAAACCGATGTGCGAAATCGATTGACCACTATCAGGATGCGGCCTTTGCTTATCTTTCGCAGCTCACCGAATTCTCGAATCAACCTAGCTACTGAGACGGGATCGGGTGCCGTTACTGCCACGATGCTCGAGCATCGCCCAACCACGAATCGGGTTACAAGGTTGCGCGGAGTCGCGTACTCAGGCTCAATCAATGAGGAATCTAGAGGACTCGCTAAATCGAACACTTGAAAATTCGTGCGGTGACTGAGCTGCTCGCAAGCCGCTTGAATGCCAAAAGTTTCTAACTCGGGCCACCTGGCGATCGAGGCTAAACCAGCAACAAACTCAAGCGGATGCCTGGCATCTCCAACTTGAGTTATGAGCCTCTCGTGTTCAGTGTCGCTGTAACGTTCCTGCCGAGCTAACCTTGCAACAGCCAATAAACCTGCCGTTCGCTCTTGCAGACCAAGCATCAGGTCGAGTGAAGGCGAGTAAGTATCGGCATCGATAAGCGCAACGCTACTTTTGGCCGTTCTTAGTGCGGCGGCAAGATTGAGTGCCAGAGTCGATTTTCCTGTTGATCCACCCGCCGACCACACGGCCACGGAGTTTGGCATGACCTCGCTCAACGCCTCATCGCCAAGCAGAGAATCAGCCTGTCTCTCGATAGGCGCTAACCTACTTTTGGCCTTCAACCCGCTAAGCACTCGCCCTCCTGACCAGAACTATCTGGGTGTTAGGGCTCGCAAGCGCTTCAAGAACAAGAGGCAAATCAACTCTCTTAACGAGCACATCTATTGTGTTGGTCGAAAGTCCGAATCCACCTGAGCCTGAGGACTTTTCAAGAAGCACTGCATCGGGACTAAGCAGTGCCACCTGCTGAGAAGCCCCCGCCATGGTCCCGGTCTGGCTGGATGCCACTGCCCAAAGCTCTAACTCTTCGGCGGGAATCAGCTCAGAAACTGGCAATTGCTGTGGGGTGATTGTGATTCTGACCCTGTTGGAATTGGAGACGTTGGTCACGCTGCTTTTGGCCAAAATCTCACCGCGAAGAACAGAAACAGACGCAAACAGGCCCGGTTCTAAATCACGAACATACGGCTTTGCTAAGTCGATTGGCAGCTGCACTGGCTCGAGGTTTTCACTAGACAGATGCACCCCAACTGGGATGTTTGATTTCGCTCGAAGCACGGTGGTTGTTTCGGGCGGCGAACTGAAAGAGCTGACCACAAAGAACCCTGACACTGCGGCCAACAACACAGACCCTGCCAGAGTTAAGCGTCTCGAGATTTTCATCAAACACCTTTCCGGTCTTGAATGACTTGTGCCACGACTAGCCTGGAAATCCAAGTGTGGGTGCTGGAGTTGAATCCTTGCTCAAGTTATCCACAGTCCAAAGCCGACAAGGCGATCACTAGCGAGGAAACCGCCTGTGTTGGCACGTACCGCGCGGCATCTGCATAACCGAATCGCAGCACGGAGTTTTCAACAGCGGTTATTCGACCTCGAAAAAGTGCTGATTCGTGGACGCGCCTTAGCCAAACTTCACACGGCAGTTCGAGCCCTCGCACCAGCGAATCGAATGAAAAGTCGCTCGCGCGCACGTCA
>CAZXFZ010000159.1:0-2386 GCA_964640285.1 uncultured Rhodoluna sp. | reverse complement strand
GTGCTGTCGTCGCGGGTTACTTCGGGGTAGTCGGTGGCGTCGCGCAATGTCACCTCTGTCGTGAGGGGCCGCTGTTCGGCGACCCATTTCTCGCGACCACCATCAAGTAGTCGGACATCTTCGTGGCCAAAGAGCTTTAGAACCCAGAGAGCGTATGCGGCCCACCAGTTGGATTTGTCTCCGTAGATGACGATTGTGTCGTCCCGCTTTATTCCCTTGCGCTGCATGAGGAGCTTGAACTCCTCGTTGGAGACGTAGTCTCTAGTAACCGGATCGTTAAGATCCGTGTGCCAATCCAATTTGACGGCACCTGGAATGTGACCGGTCTCGTAAAGCAGAACATCCTCGTCGCTTTCGACCACAACTAGCCCAGGGGTGCCGAGGTGCTGTTCAAGCCATTCGGTCGAAACGAGAGCGTTAGGGTGTGCGTACTCCTGAAACTTCGGTGATGAGTCGAATTCGATCGGCATTGATAATCCTCTTCATTGGACGGCTTAAACTTGCTAATACAAGATTAAGCGCTGTTTTTTTTGAGCGCCACCGGAAGGCAACAGTTCGCAACAAATGACTTTCAATTCACTGATTGGGCAGCCTCCGAATCCATCGACAAGCGACCTCTTGAACCGCTTGGTTCCACCGCGTGAGTTCAGAAGCGCGAAGTTTGAGAACTACGTTCCAGATAAAAGGTTTCCTAGCCAGAGCGAAGCTGTTGAACGGGCAAAGGCGTTCTTAGGGTTATCTAAGAGTGTGGGCGGGTTCTTTCGAAAGCGACACACAGGTGCACAGGCATCAGGTATTTACCTAGATGGTGGGTTTGGAGTCGGAAAAACACACCTACTGGCCTCGATTTACCATGCCGGATCTGGCAAGAAGGCGTTTGGCAGTTTTCTCGCGTACACCAGCTTGATCGGACTTTTGGGCTTCGCAAAGGCTGTCGATGCATTTAGAAAGTACGACCTGGTTTGCATCGACGAGTTTGAACTCGATGATCCAGGGGACACCATGTTGATGTCTCGATTCCTGTCTGAGTTGGATAAGTCTGGGACTAGGTTCGCCGCCACATCAAACACTCCACCAAACGCTCTTGGTCAGGGGCGCTTCGCAGCGGCTGATTTCGCTCGTGAGATTAACGCCATGGCGGACAAGTTTGAGATGGTCTCGGTTGACGGTGAAGACTATCGCCATCGACCACTCGAAGCTCATTCCAGTGCCGTCACAATCGAAATGTTGAACGAGTTTCTTCGCAGCCAACAGGTCAGCGGTGCGTCTGTGTTTCTCAATGAATTCGATGCTCTTTTAGTTCATCTGAAAAGCATTCACCAAAGCAAGTTCGAATTTCTAGTCCAGAATGTGGATGTCCTTGGACTCACTAATGTCAGGGTCATGACAGACCAGGTTGAAGCTTTGAGATTCGTTGCACTCGTGGATCGCCTTTATGAACGACAGAGTAGACTTCGCGCAACCGGCGTCGGCCTGACCGAGGTGTTCTCGGGTGAGATGCTTCTCGGCGGCTACAGGAAGAAGTACTTAAGAGCAATTTCAAGACTGGGATCTATGTCTGCCTAGTGCTATGGCTTGATGTAAACCGAATCTTTTTACAAACACGAAACAATTTGTGTGAAAACACGAAACCTCTCTCTTTGACAATTGGCGAGTGGCATTGAGCCACACGTTTTTGTTTTCTAGAGAGAGGCAAACAAAATGTTCGATTCCGGAAACACCGCGTTCCTTCTAATTTCTGCGGCCCTAGTGCTGCTGATGACACCTGGGCTCGCATTCTTCTATGGCGGAATGGTCAAGGCGAAGTCTGTGGTGAGCATGATGATGCTCAGCTTTGGCTCACTAGGTTTGATCGCAGTTCTTTGGGTGCTCTACGGTTATGCCATTACTTTTGCGGGTGCCGACGACAAGCAATTCGTTGGCATCGACGGTTTCCTGGGTATAGACCTTGGCGCAATTGGCCTGCACGATCAGGTGAAAAACACATTGGGCACTGCCGAGGCCGCCTATCCTGATCTGGCATTTGTGGCTTTCCAGGCAACCTTCGCCATCATCACAGTTGCCTTGATTTCCGGCGCGATCGCCGACCGCGCAAAGTTCGGCGCATGGATGGTGTTCGCCGGACTTTGGGCAACTCTCGTTTACTTCCCAGTTGCAAGTTGGGTATTTAACTTCACCCTCAAGGATGGAGTAGTGACCGACGGTGGTTGGATCGTCTACAACATCGGAGCGATTGACTTTGCTGGTGGAACCGCAGTCCACATCAATGCTGGAGCTGCTGGTCTTGCGCTAGCTATAGTGCTGGGAAAGCGATTTGGATTTAGCAAGGGCATAACCCAACCTCACAACGTTCCACTCACGCTTCTCGGTGTAGCACTTCTCTGGT
>CAZXFZ010000158.1:0-2392 GCA_964640285.1 uncultured Rhodoluna sp. | reverse complement strand
AAAGTATGCGCCCATCAGTCCGAAGATTCCACCGGATGCGCCAAGCGTCATCCCTAGAGGATTGCTGAACCAAATCACGGCAACGGATCCACCCAAAATCGACAGCAGGTACAACGCGGTGAATTTAAACCGGCCGAGCATTGGCTCGAGCACGCGGCCGAAAATATAAAGGGATGCCATGTTCAACACGAGGTGGAGCGGATTCGATGGGCTGTGCAAGAACCCTGAGGCAAGAGCTCGCCAGGGTTCGATCCAGAAATAGTAGGGCGTGAAAGCAAACAGCGTTGTGACTATCGATCCGGGCAGCACCTGCAGCAGGTATGCCAGCACATTCGCGCCGATAAGCGTTCGAGTTACGGTGGATTGGCCGGCGCCCGAAGCGAGGCGCTGCTGCTTGCGACGCTTTGCGGCGAGCTGATCTGGAGTTCCGCCTGCGCATCCCGGGCAAAGAAAACCGACCGACGCTTCAACCTGGCACTCTGGGCAGATTATCTGCTCGCAGCGCTGGCATCGCACATAAGCCTCACGGCCTGGGTGGCGATAACAGATCATCGTCGGTCGGTTCTCAAACGCTCTTTTTTGCTCGCCTAATTAGGCGGCTTCGATGGTTACCGATTCGATGACCACGTCATCGAACGGGCGGTCGCTCGCGTCGGTGTCAACGTTCGCAATCTTGTCGACGACCTTGCGCGATGCCTCGTCGGCTACCTCACCAAAGACGGTGTGCTTGCCCCAGAGGTACTGGGTCGGGGTGACGGTGATGAAGAACTGTGAACCGTTGGTTCCCTTGCCACCGCGAACACCTGCGTTTGCCATGGCCAGCTTGTATGGCTCGTTGAAGGTCAGTTCGCCGTGTGGCTCATCGTCGAAGGTGTAGCCTGGGCCGCCCATTCCGGTGCCGGTTGGGTCACCGCCCTGAATCATGAAGCCCGAGATGATGCGGTGAAAAATCACGCCGTTATAGAACGGGCTGCCGGTCTTGGCGCCGGTTGCTAGGTCTTCGAAGTTCTTGACGGTAACCGGTGCGTGGTTGCCGAACAGGTTGATCTTGATCGCGCCGTGGTTGGTGTGAATAGTTGCAACTGAAGTGTGTGAGGTCATGCGTCTATTCTCGCAGGTTGCTAATCGTGCCAAACTAGTCACATGGCCAAGAAGTTTGATTTGAGCGCGCTGTTCGAAATTGTTCCCGAGTTGCTGAAGCTAGCCGACACCAAGTGGGATGCCGTTTCGAGCGATGTTGCCGAATCCTCGAAGAAGGCGGCCAAGGCGGCTGCCGATCGTGCCGAGTCGCTGGCCAAAGAGGCAGCGGTTGCGGCCGAGAAGGCCAAGCAGCTCGCAAAGCGTCAGGCCAAGAACCCAGTTGCCCAGTGGGTAACCGTCGGTTTGGCTGTGGCGCTGGTTGCCGGTGTCGCATACGCGCTGTTTAAACCAGACGAAGACGATCTATGGCAGCAGGCCGAGGACGAAGTCGGCGGCGAAGAAGACGCCTAACTAGCGCAGCAGTTCTTCGGCTGCAGCCAACTCCGGGGCCAAGAATCGGTCTGGGCCAACCCCGGCAACTCCCGCTGAACGCAGGCGCTCGATTAGCGCGCCGGTCACGGCAGCAGGCTTAAGCGGAGCGCGCATCTCAACCGAGCGAGCGGCGGTGACCAGCTCGATAGCAAGGATGCGTCGCAGGTTCTCAACCACACGGCGCAACTTGCGGCCGGCATGCCAACCCATCGACACGTGGTCCTCCTGCATTGCCGAGGACGGAATGGAATCGACGCTGGCCGGCACCGCAAGGCGCTTGTTGTCGCTGACCAATCCGGCCTGCGTGTACTGGGCAATCATCAAACCTGAGTCGACGCCGGCATCCTCGGCCAAAAACGGCTCGAGACCGTGCGAGCGGAACTTGTCGAGCGCCCGGTCGGTGCGTCGCTCCGACATCGAGCCCAGGTCGGTTGCCGGAATCGCCAAAAAGTCGAGCACGTAGGCAACCGGAGCGCCGTGGAAGTTTCCGTTCGAGGTGACCTCGCCCGACTCAAGCACCACCGGGTTGTCGATTGACGCGGCAAGTTCACGATCTGCCACCAGTTGCGCATAGCTGATGGTGTCGCGCAACCCACCGCTGACCTGAGGCGCGCAGCGCAGCGAATAGGCATCCTGCACTCGACTGTCGCCAACTCGGTGGGATGCCACAATCGGCGAACCGGCGAGCGCGGCAAACATGTTGGCAGCACTCGTGGCCTGCCCTGGGTGAGGTCGAAGTGGCTCGTGCAATTCTGGGCGGAACACCTGGTCGGTGCCGAGCTGACCCTCGACGCTCATCGCGGCAATCACGTCGGCGTGATCGGCGAGCTTGCTCAGGTCTTCGAGCGCCAGAATCAACATGCCGAGCATGCCATCGGTG
>CAZXFZ010000157.1:0-2407 GCA_964640285.1 uncultured Rhodoluna sp. | reverse complement strand
GTCGAGTCGATCCATGACGCCGCCGTGTCCTGGCAGAACATTAGACATGTCTTTAATGCCCAGATCACGTTTGATTAGGCTCTCGGCTAGGTCGCCAAAGACAGCAGTCAGAAGCAGCGCCGCCGAAATGACAAGCCCCATGTACCACTGGCCGTGGAGCAAGAATATGGTGCAGATGATTGCCGCTGTCGAACCGATGATGATGGATGCGCCAAGACCCTCGATCGACTTCTTGGGGCTCACGCCAGGAGCCATTTGATGGCGACCAAGTTTGCGGCCTACGAGGTATCCCGAGGTGTCGATCATGGCAACCGTCAACACCAGAGTGAAGACCCACCATTGACCGTCGTCACGCTTGAGCAAAAGCATCATGAAACTGGTGCTCAGTGGCAGGTAGATAACCAAAAAGGCCGATGCCGCGAAGTCTCGCAAGGTCTGCAGGATGCGCTGACTCGGCTCGACTCTGCGCTCCCAAAGCAGGTGCACGGTGCGCCACAGAATCAACGCGCCAACAATGCCAAATGCCCCGAGCCACTGCCATTGCGCCCCGCCATAGTAAACCGCAGGCATGAGCAAAATACTGCCCACCACCGAGGGCGCGCGAGGCACATACCAACCCGGTTCACCCGATTTGCGAGGTGCTCCCAAGCGCCGGCAGCAACGGCAACCGCGGCTAACAGAATGAACAGCTCTTTTTGAATAAGAATGCTGGCAAGAAAGGTGCCGCCCAGAATCAGTCCAACCGAAACCGATTTGCGCAGACTGCGTCCGCCGGTTGCTGGAGCCTGATTCGTCATTGAATTCCTTCGTGGTTGCGTGTAGCAGCTTTGGGTCGGACTAGACCTCGAGCAGCTCGGCTTCCTTGCGCTTTAGCGCTTCGTCAATGAGGTCGGTGTGCTGCTTGGTTAGGTTGTCGAGTTCCTTCTCGGCACGAGCAATTTCGTCGTCACCGGCAAGGCCATCCTTCTTGAGTGCGGCAAGGTCGTCGTTGCCCTTGCGTCGAATGTTGCGCACTGAGACGCGGGCATCCTCAGCCTTTGCCTTCACAAGCTTGACGTACTCCTTGCGACGCTCCTCGGTGAGGTCTGGCAGAGTAATGCGGATGACGTTTCCGTCGTTCTGCGGGTTTGCGTCAAGGTTCGGCATCTCGCGAAGTGCGCGCTCGATCGCCTGCAGCGCCGACTTGTCGTATGGGCTGATAACGATGGTGCGAGCCTCTGGGTTGGTCAAGCCACCGAGCTGCGCCAATGGAGTCGGAGTCCCGTAGTAGTCGACCATGACCTTCTGAAACAGTTGCGGGTTGGCGCGACCGGTGCGCACGGTGGCGAAGTCTTCCTTAGCCGCATCGACAGCCTTGTTCATCTTGTCGGTTGCTGTGGCAAGAATTTCGTTGATCATGATTTCTCCTGTTTAGCTAAATCTTGTCTTGACCTGGTACTAGGCGGTGACCAGTGTGCCGATCTTGTCGCCCTTGAGAGCAGCGGTAACGTTTCCGGTGCCCTGCATGCCAAACACGCGCATAGGCATCTTGTTGTCCATGCAGAGGCTGAAGGCGGTGGCGTCGACGACCTTGAGGCCCTGCACAAGGGCATCCTTGTAGGTGATTTTTTCGATCTTGACAGCAGTTGGATCCTGCTTTGGGTCGGCGGTGTAAACGCCATCAACACCGTTTTTGGCCACCAAAACCTCGTCGGCGCGAATCTCAAGAGCTCGCTGAGCAGCAACGGTGTCGGTCGAGAAGTATGGGAGGCCGGCACCGGCACCGAAGATCACGACGCGGCCTTTTTCTAGGTGTCGAATCGCTCGCAGCGGAATGTATGCCTCGGTGACCTGAGCCATCGAAATAGCCGACTGGACGCGGGTGTCTACGCCAGCCTGCTCGAGAAAGTCTTGAAGAGCTAGGGCGTTCATCACGGTGCCCAACATGCCCATGTAGTCAGCACGGGCGCGGTCCATGCCGCGCTGTGATAGCTCGGCACCACGGAAGAAGTTTCCGCCACCTACAACGATTGCAATTTCAACGTCGTTCGCAGCCTTGGCAATCTCTTTGGCGAAGGCAGAAACCACATCGGGGTTCACGCCCAAAGCGCCGCCGCCGAAGGCCTCACCCGACAGCTTTAGAAGAACTCGACGCTTCTTTTCTGACATGGTTTGCTCCGTTTCGATTGCGAACTAGATCGTATTGATTTTGCCCCTACTAATCCTAGAGCGGGCAGCAAAGAAGGCCCGGCCAAAACGACCGAGCCTTCTCTGGTTTTTGCCCTTGCGGGCGAATGTTTTTGTTAGGCGCCTACGCGGAAACGCACGAACTGCGAAACAGTGATGCCCGAGGTCTCGAGGACCTTGCCGACTGACTGCTTGTTGTCCTTTGCGAAGTCCTGGTCAACCAGCACGTTCTCCTTGAAGA
>CAZXFZ010000156.1:0-2441 GCA_964640285.1 uncultured Rhodoluna sp. | reverse complement strand
CTGACCGGGAGACCCTTGAGCGTTTCAACCCTACGCACGAGGCTTTCAGCGAAGTCCAGTTCACCAGCCATCGCACGTTCAGTGATTTCGGCCACCTCTGCGCGACGACCAGCAACATCTGCCAAAAGCTCGATCACTTCGTCCTCGATGAGGGTTGAATCGACATCGAAGACGACGAAAAACTTGCTCACGGTGTTACTAGTACTCCCTTGCCCACAACTGTGATGCCGGTTTCGGTTACGGTGAAACCTCTGGCGATGTCACGTTCGCGATCAACTCCAATGGATGCGCCATCGGTAACCACAACGCTCTTGTCGAGGATAGCTCGTCTGACTGTGCAATCACGCCCGATTTGAACACCGTCCAAAAGAACCGAGTCGGTGACCAGGGATCTGGAGTGAACCCTGACGTTGGGTGACAGCACAGATCGCTCAACGATGCCACCTGAGACCACCGTGCCCAGTGAAACAATCGAATCGCTTGTTCGACCCTGGTTGCCCTCAGCGTCGTGGATGAACTTAACCGGTGGCAGGTTAATTTGTTGCGTGAAAATTGGCCACTCACTGTTGTACAGGTTGAAAATCGGCATAGTCGAAATCAGGTCCATGTGGGCTTCGTAATAGCTCTCGATGGTTCCAACGTCGCGCCAGTAGGAGTGGTCGCGCTCGGTTGAACCTGGAATCTCGTTGTAGGTGAAGTCATACACGGATGCGTCATCGCGCGAAACCATGTAAGGCACGATGTCGCCACCCATGTCGTGCTTCGAGTCCTCGAGTTCACCGTCGTGGGTTATTGCGTCAATCAAGGCCTGAGCAGTGAAGACGTAGTTTCCCATCGATACCAGAGCCTCGCCAGGAGAATCTGCAAGCGGTTTTGGATTTTCAGGCTTCTCGCGGAAAGCCGAGATCTTGGTTGAATCAGCATCGTCGACCTCAATCACACCGAACTGCGAGGCGAGGCTTAGCGGTTGGCGAATTGCAGCGACGGTAACGCCGCGGCCAGATGCGATGTGCGCTTCGACCATCTGCTCAAAGTCCATGCGATAGACGTGGTCGGCTCCGACGACCACAACATAGTCAGGGCGTTCGTCGCTGAGCAGGTTCATGCTCTGCAGAATCGCGTCCGCAGAGCCAGAGAACCAACGTTTGCCAAGACGCTGTTGCGCGGGCACAGAGGCCACGTATGCGCCTAGCAGCGGTGACATGCGCCAGGTTTGCGAAATGTGTCGGTCGAGCGAGTGCGATTTGTACTGGGTTAAAACCACGATTCGACGCAGCCCCGAGTTGATCAGATTCGAGAGTGCAAAGTCAATCAAACGGTAACTGCCGCCAAATGGAACTGCAGGTTTTGCGCGATCAGCGGTCAGCGGCATCAGTCGCTTTCCCTCGCCACCGGCTAGTACCATTCCGAAGATTCTTTTTCCGCTCATGTTGAGAATGTTATCCCTCAGTTGTTACAACGCGATTAACATGACTTCATGAGAATCGACCTGATCACCAAGGAATACCCACCTCACATCTATGGGGGAGCCGGTGTTCACGTAGCCGAACTAGTGCGAGTGTTGCGCAAGCAGCTCGATGTTCAGGTGCGCTGCTTTGGCGACCCGCGTGATGAAGCGGGCACAACTTCATACAGCCACTCAACCAATTTCGATGGCGCCAACGGGGCCTTACAAACAATGTCTGTAGACCTGAACATGGTCTCTGATATCGCTGGAGCGGATTTGGTTCACAGCCACACCTGGTATGCCAACTTCGCGGGCCAGGTCGCATCCTCGCTGCACGGCATTCCGCATCTGATTACCGCGCACTCGCTTGAGCCACTGCGTCCATGGAAAGAAGAGCAGCTTGGCGGTGGCTACCGATTGTCTTCTTGGATAGAACGAACAGCATACGAGGGCGCTACCGGAATCATCGCCGTGAGCGACGGCATGCGCAAAGACATTTTGCGCGCTTACCCTCAGTTGGACCCGGCTAAGGTCTCTGTGGTGCACAACGGCATTGACTTGGAAGCGTTTCAGTCGGCCAACGATCCAGACCTGGTTCGCGCCAACGGGGTTAATCCCGACCAGCGGTCCGTAGTTTTTGTGGGTCGCATCACCCAGCAAAAAGGGCTTCCATACCTTCTGAAGGCCGCTAGAGAGCTGCCAAGTGATGTTCAACTCGTGCTTTGTGCTGGCGCTCCAGACACTCCCGAGATTCTGCAAACTGTTACTGAATTGGTCGAAGAGCTGCGCAAGGTACGTTCGAACGTGATCTGGATCGAGAAGCATCTCTCAAGGCGAGAACTGATTGCGGTGCTTTCGGCTGCAACCGTTTTTGCTTGCCCAAGCATTTATGAACCGCTCGGAATAGTGAATCTTGAGGCCATGGCCTGTGGAACACCAGTCGTCGCGACTGCGACCGGTGGCATCCCTGAAGTGGTCGCACACGGCGAAACTG
>CAZXFZ010000155.1:0-2467 GCA_964640285.1 uncultured Rhodoluna sp. | reverse complement strand
GCCACCGCGACCAGCAGCTACACGGTGTCGGGTCAGCCAGCTGTTTCGCAGACCAGCGACGCAACCTACTCGGTAAACCCAGTACCCGTTCTGCAGTGCTACATCTGGCAGACTTTCCTCAACGGTGGCGGCCAAGGCGTTGATACCGCAGGTTCGGCGGGCATGGTTTCGACGATCGTTTTTGGCCCTGACAACAAGATGTATGTTGGTGGTGTATTCACAAACTCAGGCGGCGACGCTAACGCAGATTACCTCTCGGTTTGGGACGGTACAGACTGGAAGGCCGTTGGTCAGGTTCCGGTTCTGCTAAATGGACAGCCTGTGCTCGACCAGCAGGGAAACCCAACCTATGGTCCTGCACTGAATGGACGAGTCAATTCAATTGCTTGGACCGCTGACAACAAGCTTCTTGTTGCAGGAGCGTTTACTGACGCAGGCGGAAACGCCAATGCCGATTACCTAGCTCTTTACGACCCAATTGCCAAGACATGGACTGCTCCAGTCACAGCGCTTGACGCAGCGGTGAGCACGGTTGCAATCGGTGCAAACGGAGTTGCCTACATCGGAGGCACATTCACCGGAAAAGTAACAGCGGTGAATACTGCCAGCATGGCAACCGTAGCGATGCCAACCTTGAACGGCAACGTGAACAGTGTCTACGTTTCCTCAAGCGGTTCGGTGTATGTTGGCGGCGCCTTCACCGGTTACATCAAGAAATTCGATTCCGCAGGCAACGCCTGGGTGAACGTGTCTGCAGATGCCAACCAGTCGAACTTCATCTCAGGTGCGGTTACTGGCATGACACAGTCAAGTGGAAAGCTCTACATCGTTGGGTTGTTCAACGGCGTGGCTGTTCTTGACCTAAATGCCGACACTTGGTCGTGGTTGAGTGGTTCAGCCGCTCTGAACGGGCAATCTCGATCGGTAACTGTCGGCTCAGATGGTCGTGTTTGGGTAGCCGGAAGCTTTACCCAAGCTGGGCAAGTCAATGCAATTGACGCAGCCATGTACGACGGCACAACCTGGGTAGGGTTCCGCGATTCGCGAACTCTTTCGATGAGCATGAATGTTGCGGGTGCAATCGGTCCTTGGACTGGCGCCTGGACAGTTGTGTTGAGCCCGAATGGTGTTCCAATTTGGGGTGGAGACATCAAGGATTGTGCCACCCGTGCCGACCTCGATTACCTCTGCTACTTCGGAGACAACATTCAGGTAACAGCTACCTCGCTAAGTGTTCCAACAACCCCCGTGGCAACCTACGACGGACCGATGGTCACCTGGCAATCGACCTACGTCGAGAACGTCAAGGGTGGAACTAAGTTGACAATCAAGGGACGCCTAATCAAGAAGACCAACAAGGTCACAATTGGAGGCAAGGAAGCCAAGATTGTAAGCACTTCAGATGACACTGTCGAGGTGATCATGCCTGACAACCTAGCTGGTCCGCAGGGCCTGGTGCTAACAATGAGTGACAATGCACTCACCTACCTCGCGGTAATCAACTACAAAGACCAGGCTCAGAGTGGCAACAACGTCAAACGCCCTCCAGTAAGCGTTACTATCGGTGGTTTCCCAGATGGTTCGCCTACTCTGACGGCATCCATTAAGTCTCGAATCAACCAGTTCTTGAAAAAGTACCCCGATTACAAGAACATCAAGTGTGTTGGTTACACCGAAGGACCAACTGTTCTCAAGACAGACGCCAGGTTGTCGAAGCAGAGAGCTGTAAATGCCTGTGGATACGCGAAGTCAGGTCTCGCCAGGTCAATGGCATTGATTGGAACTGCAGCGGGTCAAGATACAAAGGAAGCAGCCTCGGTTCGCCGCGTCGTGATCACTTTGAGCGACGACTAAAGAGCAAATGAGTAAATCCCCCGAAGTCTTAACTCCGGGGGATTTTCTTTTTCTAAAAAGCTAGAAATTCGCAAACTCTTCGACCGAGCAGAACTCGCGAACGCCCGACTCCGACGAGACCTTGATGCAGATCGCGGGCGCATCCACGCTCGTGTTGATTTCAAGAGATACGAATTCGTCGTCGTTGTCCCAGCGCAGTTCAATGCTTGACTCGCCGGTGACTGCCCAAGAGAACAGACCGTCGAAGGCGGCGTGCTTGCGAAGACGAGCCAGCGCGATGATTCCGCGGGTGACCGGCTGCTCTAGCGCCTGTTCGATTTCGGCAACCGTGTAGTGGTGGCGGTTGGTGTCGCGACCCTGACCTGAGCGGGCAAACAGAGCGCGGTCATCCATGCCGTTGAACAGACCGACGTAATACACCTGAGGTTCACCTGGCAAGAAGAACTGAACTGCACGCATTCCAAAGTATGCGGTGTCGTTGGCCACGATGTTTGGCAGGGTTGCGTTGATCTGGTGTGGCAGTGTGAACCACTGCGGTACCACAGATGCAATCTCCGAGTGACCCTCGTTGTTCTTTTCGGCAACCTTGAAGATGTAG
Organism: uncultured Rhodoluna sp.; assembly: GCA_964640285.1. Taxonomy (GTDB): domain Bacteria; phylum Actinomycetota; class Actinomycetes; order Actinomycetales; family Microbacteriaceae; genus Rhodoluna. The sequence goes on along the minus strand of CAZXFZ010000155.1, from coordinate 15 downwards.
GCCATCTCGTCTTGG
>CAZXFZ010000154.1:0-2472 GCA_964640285.1 uncultured Rhodoluna sp. | reverse complement strand
CCCAACCAAGCCGCGACACCAACGCCCGAGGCAACCGCAAGTTCGCCGGCTCCATCGGCTGCCACTCCGGCAAATCAAAACAACTCTTCGAGCCGCAGCACTTCGGGCAGCAAGACCGCAACCAGTGAGGCGATCTACTACCGCTACGGCACGATTCAGCTTGAAGTAGTCAAGAGTGGCAAAACAATCACCGCCATCAATTTGGTTCAGGCATCCACTCGCGGTCGTCAGTATGAGGTAGTTCCACCGATGCTGGTAACAGCCGCGCTAGGCGCTCAGGGCACAAATTTCGCTAACGTCAGCGGAGCAACCTTCACGTCAGAGGCCTTTAGATCAGCATTGGAGTCAGCTCTTGGCAAACTCTAGAAACTACGGACTTTCAACCGTTCTGATCACCGGACTAAGCATCTCAGCCGGTTTGGCTGCAAACTACCTGTGGTTGAACCCAGCGGCAGCAAACGTCTCGGTTTCGAACACCGGCAGCCAGCCACAAACGGTCACCTCTGACCTAATCAGCTACCGTTATGGGCAGATTCAGCTCGAAGTGACTGCAACCGGCGGCAAAATTGACTCGATCGTCGAGAAGACCGCAACTGCATCCCGAGGTTATGAGCAAGCCTTTCCATTTCTGCACGACGCGGCCATAAAGGCACAGGGAACCAGTTTCTCGAACGTTAGTGGCGCAACCTTCAGCAGCGAAGCCTATCGACAGGCACTCAACTCAGCGTTGAGCAAATTGGGCTAGCGGGTTTGAGCGTTTTGAGTTCTTCGAAGGTGCCGTTTCAGCATGTTGAATACTGCATGGGCACAGCGTTCGTGTTTCAAGGTCGAGTCGCCGAGGAATCCGAACGCAGCTTGTCTGATTTCATAGCCGAAGCCATCGACAAACTACACACGGCCGACACAATCTTCAGCCTCTACAAACCTGAGTCACCTCTGTCTCGGTTAGCGAGAGGTGAGACTTCGGTCGCCGAACTAGATCCAGTTGTCAGCGATGTGTGGGATCAGTGTCTCGACTGGGAATCGAAGACCGATGGATGGTTCAGCTCGTTCACCCCGCAGAACACCTTTGACCCATCTGGGCTAGTCAAGACCTGGGCCGCACAAGCGGCTGCCGACGTTTTGTTGGATGCGGGCATACTGGATTTCACACTCAACGCGGGTGGCGACATCCTTGTTAACTCAGGATGCAGTGAGCGAGTGGACTGGCGTATTGCAGTTCATAAGCCGACATCTATCGCAAGCGATGACGCGGGCATACTGACTGTATTCGATTTTTGGAATACAGAGTTTCGAGCACTTGCCACAAGTGGAATATCTGAACGCGGCAACCACATCTGGAACCCTAAGGCTCCGGGTAAAGAAGCAGCTGACTCAGTTGTTCAGGTGAGCGTTCTTTCAGACTCGTTAGTTGCTGCCGACGTCTGGGCGACCGCAGCTTTTGCTGAAGGGTTGCCGTCGATTGAGAGAATCGAGAGTGTGCGCAACCTCGAAGCGCTGATTGTTATGAAGGATGGAAGCCTCGCTGGAACTTCGGGCATCATGAATCTGCTAGCTAAATAAAGAATCATGGCATCGAGTGAATTGTTAGCAAACTTGGAGCTATTGGACTGCTATCTCGGGTAGAACTGTTCTAGAAAACCTCAAGGACAATCCATGACTTTAAGACCAGCAGCACTGCTCGCAGAACTTCTAGGCACCACACTGCTGCTTGCGACAATCGTGGGTTCTGGCATCATGGCGCAATCTCTGACTCAAGATCAGGGTCTGGTATTGCTCATGAACGCCATATCCATCTCGGCGGTACTGTCGGTTTTGATTTTCTTGTTCGCTCCTATCTCGGGGGCACATTTCAATCCCGCCGTCACCATCGCCGCTGTTATTCGTCGAAAAATGTCATGGAAACTAGGCGCAGCATATCTAGTCAGCGCCTTCATCGGCGCACTTTCGGGAACCGCTATTGCAAATCTGATGTTCGGGCTGCCTGCGATTCAGATTGCTCATCGAGAGCGAACCGGAGCCGGACTCTGGCTTGGCGAGTTGGTTGCAACCGCCGTTCTCATCCTTATTGTTTGTCTGCTGGAGGACCGGGGTCAGTCACGATTGGCTCCAACCGTTATTCCACTCTGGATCCTGGGTGCGATTGTGTTCGCCTCATCCACCGCTTTTGCAAATCCCGCAGTTACCTTCGGACGTGTCTTCAGCGATACCTTTGCAGCAATTAGCGCCGACTCGATTCTTGGATTCTTGGGTGCACAATTGGCTGGAGTCTTTCTAGGCGTCTTTCTGGCGAAGCTGCTTCGAGTTTCAACGAGTCAAAATCAAAGCCCGATTTCGATAGAGGAACAATCATGACCGCATCAACTAACAATTCAGCCAAGAAGGCTGCAGTTCTTTTCGTCTGCGTGCACAACGCAGGGCGTTCGCAGATGGCAGCGGGTTACCTGCAGCACCTCGCCGGTGACCGCATCC
>CAZXFZ010000153.1:0-2480 GCA_964640285.1 uncultured Rhodoluna sp. | reverse complement strand
AGGGCGTGGGAAGGCGCTGGCCGGTTGGCTTCGATAGCTGAAAACAAGGTCTGTTCAGCAAGTTGGCGTCGGTTTTCGAGTTCGCGGGCTCGATTCTGCAGCTTCAGAATCTTGAATTCGGTCGATACAGAAAGGGTCCTCGAGGTTGTGGCTGTCATGGGTTCCTTTCGAGTGGGGGGCGCAAAAAACGCCCCCACTATATAGGTGTCGGTGGTTTGGGTTAGAAAAGGCGCTGTCTAGGCGACGGTGAGATTGCCGACTCGACCGAATAGGGACTCGTCAAACGCCGCCCAATCGCTTGGCTGAACGCCGATCTTCTCGAGGTAGCGGGCGATGATCTCGACATCCTGGCGCAGTGTTCCCTGGCTGAAAGCCCCAGGCAAGAAGTGCTGGTAGCGTCCGGTTGCGTCAGGAAGCAACTTGCTGAATGGCACACTCTGGAACGCTTCACACCATGCCGCCTGCTTTTCGGCTGGCAAACGCTCGGCATCCTCATCAAAGAACGCCATCAGTTCGAGCACTTCATCGAGATCAGCTCGGAATTCGGTGGCGAACCACTCAGGGCTCGTTCCGTTATCGCTGAACTTCAGTAGGTTCAGATAGGAATCACGAACTGCCTTGGCCAAGGCTCGCAGCCACCAGCCATTTCGCTCGGCACGGATGTGCTGCTGCAAGCGACTTTCGCCCTCGCGACGCTTCCACCACTGCAGCTGGATGACGGTGAGCTCGCTCACGCCCCACTCCACCAAATCGCCCGGTGTTGCACCAAAGTCCAACGCATACTGGAGCCAAGCGAGCTCTTGCAGGCTCGGCACCACAACGTTGCCGATTCCAAAGAAGTCGACCAACAGTTTGTCGGCGTTGGTCTTCTCTTTCACAGACTCGCGGCCCTTGAAGTATTCCTCGACGATGGTTCCCGAAGCCAAACCTGCGAGAGTGTATGCCCCAGTGTTGAACTCGATGTTGCGACCCCGATAAACAACGTATGCGATTAGAGCAGCGCGAACTGCTGGTGCTTGGTGTCGGATCCACTTGAGGTCAAAGGTGAGCTCAGTGTCGCTGCGGGTTGGGTCGATGGGCGTGTTCGCCTCAACGATCCTCTCGCTCTGGAGTGCGGGAAAGTAGTGGATGATTCCACCACTTGCGTCGCCAATTTGATCTACATTTGCCATGCGGCACCTGTCTTTCTGGGTTTCCCCGGGTTGCAGATGGGGCACGGTGCCTCCATCTTTTTGCTGCCTCTCAGGTTTGATGGCAGCCGCTTCTTTTTCACTATCTGTGCACCTTCGTGATGGTTCTAAAGGTTGCCTGCCGGATTGCAGTGCCGAGGCCGATAGCAGCCTGTGGGCTCGCGAAGCGTTTGTCTTGCTAAAGAAAAACGACCTCAACGCGTTTGTGTTGCACGGTGGAGGTCGATGGACCTCCCTTTTTATCTCGGGGTTAGCCGAGATCTGCTCTTTTTCACTATCTGTGCACCTCTAAAGGGAACTAAAGGGGGCTCGCTGGTTTGCGACGGTGGGGCCGATAGCAGCCTTCACCTCTTGAGCTATTCAGTTATGTAGTTGAGCCAGACCGGATGCCTGGATCGAATTCAGGAAGAAATTGAGTGTTCAGTCGGAAAGGGGTAAACGTTCTGAACACCCAATCCCTTCCATGCAGATAAGTTATCGCAGGGCTCTGACATTTATTACGCAGGCCCGCTTTTTTTCTTGTCACATAGATAGGGGGAACCTTGACACTTTGTCGCAATACTAGTTGCGCGGACCTGTGCAAAAACCTGTGGGCAACGCCCGAAAACGCATCCATGCACAAAAAAGTCAGAGGGTGCCCGCATACTGATCTTCCAAATTTCGACGAAGGGGGTTGGTATGAACGAAGACCAATGGAATGAGAATGACGACAACGAGGCACGCATCGCCGAGTTGGATCGCATCATCGCGGCAGATGACCTGCCAGCCCGTGCCGATGCCCTAGTCGAGAAGGCGCAGCTGATGCACGCCGAAGATTCGCCGGACTTCGCGCTGCTTATGGCGCACCTTCAAGCTGCGATTGATCTGAACCTTGAATTGGCACGCGAGGCCGAGCTGGTTTTTCCGTACTGGATGCTCGGTGATGTTTACGTGGCCAAGAAGGATGACGAAGCAGCCCGAGCCGCCTATCTCGAGTGTCTCAAGTATGCCCGGCTGACTTCGGCCGCGCACTTCGTATTGCCTGGCAGTTTGAGTGCGCTCGCCACTATCGCGAGGCGAGGTCGCAACGAACTGCAAGCCATCGAATACTTGACCGAGTCAATCGATGAGCTTCGTGAGTCATCACCAGGTTCCATGCAGCTGTTCAATCAGCTGATGCAGATTGAGCGCAGCTATGAGGCCTTGAACATGTTTACTGAAGCTGAGGCTTGCCTCGATGAGGCATACCAGATCGCTGTCAGCATGAACCACATCAGGCCGATGAATGACGCATACCTCGAGAAAATCTGG
>CAZXFZ010000152.1:0-2480 GCA_964640285.1 uncultured Rhodoluna sp. | reverse complement strand
AAGGTGTATTTCAGCACGACGGCAAATGTGCCTAGCGCGCCAACCTTGAATACGCCGGTTCGTAACGGTTCCAAGGCGACTCTCAGCTGGACTCCCAACGCCGACGGCGGATCCGCACTGATCGACTACTCGCTGCAGTCGCTGACCGCAAACTCATCAACTGCAGTCTGGACCGACGTGGCAACCGGCCTAACTGTCACCAGCTACGAGGTTGACATGCCTGCGATTGGACAGTCGGTTTACTACCGTGTTGCCGCTCGCAACGCGATTGGTCTGAGCCCTTGGTCGCTGCAGACGATGTTGAACACACCAGCGGGAGCACCAGGCGCACCGACGGGATTGACTAGTGCCTGGACGGGCAGCAACCTGACCCTGAACTGGACGCCGCCAACCGAAACCGGTGGAGTAGCTCTTCGTGACTACCGAGTTCAGGTTTCGCGCGACAACGGCACCACTTGGCTTGATGCCATTTTCACCGCGTCCACCACTGTTGGTGTTACCGCACCTGCTAAGGGTCAAACCTGGCTCTATCGTGTTGCCGCCCGCAACGCATCCCAGGTGCAGGGTGCTTACTCGACAACCTTGAGTGTTGCCCGCCAATCAACAAAGCCTTCGTCACCAAGCCTTACCGGGGCTAGGTTGTCAGGCACTTCGGCGGTTATCACCTGGAATGCATCTGCCGACAATGGCGGTGCCGTTATCAGCGGTTACCGAATCGAAACGAGCCCTAGGGATGCTGTTCGATGGACTGAGGCAGCCACAGTTGCTGGCACCGCGCTCACCGCAACGATTGCGGCCGGTGGTCCTGGCAACCAGTTCTTCGTGCGCGTCATTGCTATCAACTCGGTGGGCGAATCCGACCCGAGTGCCACGCTGTTGCTTGTAGTTCCAGCCGCACTCGCTGATGCACCGCAAAACCTCGCAGGCGCGCTGAACTCCTCAGCAACCCGAGTGGATCTCACCTGGCAGCCCCCAACCAACAACGGTGGAGGTGCTATTCGCCAGTTCGCGATTGAGTATTCGATGAATGGTGGTTCAACCTGGACGATCGGTGGATACGCTCCACCTACCGCGACCAGCTTCTCTGCCAGCTTCATCCCAGGCAAAGGAACTAGCTTTAGCTACCGCGTATTTGCCCAGAACTCAGCCGGCAATGGTCCAGCATCCAACGTCGTTACCGTAACTCGAGCAACAACTGTGCCATCGGCTCCGCTTTCGGTTGCGGCTCGACTAGGAACCGATGGCAAAGTCGCACTCAGCTGGGCAACCCCGGCTGATTCGGGTGGCAGTGCAATCACCGAGTTCGTGATTCAGTCGGGCTCAACCAACACTGCTTGGACCGAAGTAACTCGCGTCAGTGGAACGGCACGTTCGGCAGCATTCGATGCTCCCGCACCGGGTGTCGCTCTCAGCTGGAGGGTAATCGCAGTGAACGCGACTGGCGCTTCAGCGCCAAGTGCTGTTGCCACGTATGCAACTCCGCTGCAGCGCGCTGCTGCTCCTACCAACCTTGCTTTGGCTCCAGACCAAACCAATGCAGCCAGAATGGTCGCAACTTGGACTCCACCAACTGACCTCGGTGGTGCCCCAGCGGTTTCTTACTACTTATTCGAATACTCAAACAACGGCGGAACAACCTGGCTATCGGCCATGACTGTTGCCGGCAACGCAACTTCAGCGTTCATCGCGCGTGCAGCCAAGGGAACCACCGTGCAGGTTCGCCTGTCGGCATTCACTTTGGCTGGCAAGGGAAACACCTCGAATGTTCAAGAGATGTCAACCGCGGCAACTGCGCCTGCTGCACCTGGATCAGTGCGCGTCAGCTTCAACGGCGACGGCAATCCAGTTGTCACTTGGATTCGTCCATCCGACGACGGCGGCTCACAGATCACCGGTTATGTCGTTGAGCAGAACATTGGCAACGCTGGCTGGACCCAGTTGGCCTCGGTTGGAGCTTCGACTCTGTCGGCAACTGGAGTGCGCGCGAACCTCGGCGTAACCACGCAGTTCAGGGTTTACGCCGTAAACACGCTTGGCACCTCGGTCGCTTCGAGCAGCGCATCCATCATGGTGCCGCTCTTGAAGCCGAGCGCACCGCAGGGGCTTGCGGCTAACCCAACCAGTGCCGGTTCGACCTCGGTCGTCTTGACTTGGACCGCACCGACCAACCTAGGTGGTGCGCTACAGGTTAGCTACTACCAGGTATCCCGCAGCCTCGACAATGGTGCTACCTGGGCAATTCAGGCGAACGTTAATGCCTTGAGCGTATCGGTGAACGGACCAGCGCGTGGAACCAGCGCCCTATATCGAGTGGCTGCAGTCACTGGATTCGGCTTGGGTGACTTTAGCGCTTCGGCAAGCTACACGGCTCCGGTCGTGGCCCCTTCGGCTCCGCAAGTTCTAGCGCCAACGCTTGACGTCACCAACTCGCGAGTTGTGATCACCTGGCGAGCTTCGGCCGACAACGGTGGATCTCCAAT
>CAZXFZ010000151.1:0-2503 GCA_964640285.1 uncultured Rhodoluna sp. | reverse complement strand
ATAGAAGAAGTTCATAACCATTTGCGAAGCCAGCATCGCTAAGAAGTAACTCCGAAACAGCTCGGGCGATTGCCGCAGAAGAACGGGTACAAACGCGAAAACCAACGGCAGAAAGCTCAGGTAGGGAATCACGAATACTGGCAACAGCGGAATCGCCTTGTCTAGGTCAGTGGCCAGGTTTAGGGGAGTCGAACGAGGAACGTGATTGAGCAGCTCGTAGGAGCCAATAGAGAGGATGAGACAGGCGGCTGCCCAGGCGAGGTCTCGCCTCGAAAGGCGCTTGCCCCCGGCATTTACTTTGTGCATTTGGTCATCACCTGGCGTCACGCTTTCGCCGTTTGAGCAGCAAATGAGAGTCTGTAGCCCACAACGACCAGATCACTAGCAGTGGTTGAAACGCCAGCCGGATTGCTCGAGCTGCGTCTGAGTTCAAGCCGAACGCATCCGTTTGTGTTAGAAACTGCGAGACGTTACCGGGAAACACCGCAATAAAAAACAGTGCGGTCAGTATCCCGATTTGCTGTCTGTACTTGGCCATAAAAATGAGCCCGAAGCCCAGCCCCAATTCAACAGCGCCAGATGCAAGGACCACGAAGTCCGCATCCAGCGGCAACCAAGCTGGCACCTGAGCTTGAAACGCCTGCCTAGCGAAAGTGAAATGGCCAACTCCGGCGAATATCAGGGCAGCCGCCAGTAGATAGCGTGCCACTGTTTGCGCAAGTCTCATGCCTTTACTCTCGCAGAATTCTTTTCAATCTGTCGTAGAGTGCGCATATGAGAAAAATCTTGGGCTACACACGATATGCGGTAGTCGTTCCGGCGGTCGCATCGATGATTGGTGCCTTGCTTTTGATGGTTCAGGGTTCGATCGCGATTTTGGCGGTTGTGTTCAAGGCCATCGTTGAAGGGTCTTACCTCAAGGTAACCATCGTCGATGTGCTTACCGCGGTCGACGCTATTCTGCTGGGCACTGTGCTTTTGGTGATCGGCTACGGGCTTTATGAGCTGTTCGTTGACGACCTTCTCGAGGTGCCTGATTGGCTGCAGGTCAAGAACCTAGATGACCTCAAATCGAAACTCATTGGCGTCGTCGTTGCAATCATCGCTGTTGTATTCGTCGGTGTGTTCGTGGATGCGAACCGCGCCGAGGACGTTGTGGCGTATGGCGTTGGTGCCGGCGCTTTGGTTGCTGGCCTTGCCCTATTTGCTTACGCAACAGGCAAGCCGAAGAAGTAGAACCCCTTCGAGAGTCGTCGCTGGAGTGTGCGCCTAGCCTTCGTGAATCTGCCGAAGAGCGGATAAGCCTTCGACGGCAAACTCGTGATCTTGCTGCTGAGGTAATCCAGAGATTGTCACCGTAGCAACGATGCCGGCGACTCCAGCCACCCGAATGGGAACGCAACCGCCGTGGGGAGTGTAGTCGCGTTGATCGAGACCCATGAGTTCGACGAAGTCTGTGCCGAGTCGTTTCTCGAGTGAAAGCTCCCACGAAGACTGGCCGATCAACAGGCTGAGGTTGCGCTTGCGCCGAGCCCAGTCGAAATTGGCCACGGTTGCACCAGGCAACATCACCGAGAACAGGGGAGCATCACCCTGACGAATGTCGATGGCAATCGGGTAGCCACGCTCTAGAGCGGCGTCGCGCAACCAAGTGCCTAGCTGCCAGGCATCCTGTTCGTCAAAATGCTCGAGTTCGAGGCTATTGAGTTCGTGCCGAACCTGCTCAAGCTGGTTGGCTAAATCTTGCTGCGTTTGTTCGCCCATTCGCTAAGACTATTGGCTATTTAGGCAGAATTGACTTCATCTGGTTATAGATGATTTGGCCAGACTTGACTGGCAGAAAACGGACAAGTTTGTCCATGATGGCGGCATCCTGGCCAACGAAGACGCGAGCCTTGCCGGCTTCGATTCCATCGATCATGATTCGACCAGCGTCGGGGGCTGAGGTCATCTTCATTTTCGGGGCGTCAGCGCCGGCACCAAGATCCATCTTGATGCCCGAGTTGGCGGCGATGTTTGTGCCGATCGCACCCGGGAAGATTCCGGTGACTCGAATCGAAGTTTCGGTTAGCTCGGCGCGCAAGGCCTCGGTGAGAAGTTTGATTGCAGCCTTCGATGCTCCGTAGACGCTCTGGCCTGGCACCGGGCCGTAGCCACCCATCGAAGAGACGTTCACGATTTGCGCTTCGGGGCGCTTTTTGAGCTCGGGGATGAATGCCTTGATTAGGTTTAGCGGGCCGTTGAAGTTCACGTTCATCACTCGGTCGATGTGTTCGAAGTCGAGCTGCTCAACAAATACAAACGGTTGAATTATGCCTGCGTTATTGACAAGCACATCGGCCGCACCCAGCGCTGCCTCGACCTTGGCTGGCAAGGATGCGCACTGGGTTCGGTCAGTGATGTCCATCGCAAGCGAGGCAAACTTTGCGCCAGCGCCAGCAAGTTTGGCGGTTTCGGCGAGGGCGTCTGCGCTTAGGTCGACACCGAAAACGGATGCGCCTCG
>CAZXFZ010000150.1:0-2503 GCA_964640285.1 uncultured Rhodoluna sp. | reverse complement strand
GCGCTGCACGCAAGTCTTCCTTCTGTGCGACTCGACGCATACCTCTTCCACCGCCACCGGCAACCGCCTTGACGAAGATTGGAAAACCGATGGCATCTGCCTGATCGACCAGCGAATCCACATCGGCGCTAGATGGGGTCGACTTCAAGACTGGAACTCCGGCGCGAATCGCGGCTTCCTTGGCTGTGACCTTATTGCCAGCCATTTCGAGAACATCATTGGTTGGGCCAATAAAAGTGATGCCGTTTTCGGCGGCTGCTTTAGCTAGCTCGGGATTTTCACTCAAGAAGCCGTAGCCCGGATAAATCGCATCCGCACCTGTTTCTTTAGCACCCCTAATCATTTCTGAGACGTCTAGGTAGGCGCGAACCGGGTGACCCTTTTCGCCAATCTGGTAGGCCTCATCTGCCTTTAGTCGGTGGGTAGAGTTGCGATCCTCATAAGGGAACACGGCAACAGTCTTTGCGCCTAACTCGTAGGCGGCGCGGAACGCGCGAACCGCGATCTCTCCTCGGTTGGCGACCAAGATCTTTTTGAACATGTCAAACCTCGAAAATCGTTTAGGTGAACGTCAGGGTTTTGCGTGGTCGCCTCGAAGACACCAACGCGGAGCCAGCCTCAAACGATGGCTGGCGCACTTCGTTGTGTTGCTTCTAATCGTATCCAGATGCGGCTGCTCGAATAAACGAAAACCCCGAAAATCGGGGTCAAAAAACAATCTTTGAGGATTCCCTAAACGGCGCGACGAGTTTGACGGCGTGCGGCTAGTTCATCGATTTCGTCGATGTGGCTCGAAACCATGTTCACCAGGCTGGCCTCGACTTCACGCAGGACTCGGCCGACCGCGATGCCAAACACTCCCTGGCCACGGCCTAGCAGGTCGATAACCTCATCCTCGGTGGTGCACAGATAGACGCGTGCGCCATCTGACATCAGCGTGATGCGGCCAAGGTCGTTGATGCCTGCAGCCCTTAGCTGATCGACGGCGATTCGAATCTGCTGAAGCGAGACACCAGTGTCCAGGAGTCGCTTGACCAGTTTCAAAACCAAAATGTCACGGAATGCGTAGAGTCGCTGCGAACCTGATCCGCCGGCTGGGCGCACGCTTGGTTGCACCAAGCCGGTGCGATCCCAGTAGTCGAGCTGGCGATAGGTGATGCCCGCCGCCGCTGCAGCAGAGGTGCCTCGATAGCCGGTCTTTGGGTCCACTGAGGGCAACCCATCAGTGAACAGCATGTCTTGCGAGTATTCGTCAACGCCTTCCGGCAACGACTTGGAGTCGTTCACCGCAGAGGCCGAGTTTGGTTCAAAAACCACGTGGGCCTCCAATCAGATATGAAACAACTCTTAACGTTCAAGTTCAGGTTTAATTGTTGCCGTTTACCGAACACTCTGCGGTTAATTTTTAATCTCGGCGTGTCGTGGTGTCTAGCAAAAAACTGAAATCGGCCGAAAGACCCCTAATTACTGGTCAATCTTGTTGATGACAGCGCGAATCAGTTCATTCCGAATCGCCGCGAATTGATTCTCGATCTCGGCTGCGTAGTGGGCAGCTCTCGACCTAGCACCGGTGTCATTTTTGCGCAGCACCGGTGCAATTACGCCCTCGATGACACCGATCTCGCGATCGGCCGCTGCCTTGAGTCCCCGCAAGTGTCTTGGAGCAATGCCAAACCGTTGAAGGTGAACCAGAGCTCGAGCAATTTCTACGTCGCTCGACTCAAACGGTTCTGCGCCGAGCAGCTGAACTTCTTGGGCCTGGTGCAACAGGTCGTCTGAGATAGCGGTTTCGGCAACCATCTCGATAAGGCTGAACTTGCGATTCCGAATCTGTCTGACGTGGGTCGAGTTGACCGATGTTTCGCCCGGCAGAGTGGGGTTTTTGCCAGCGTCCAAGTCGGCAAGATAATCACGGATGACCTTAAGCGGAAGGTACTTGTCGCGCTGCAGCTCAAGCACGATTCGAAGCCGCTCGACATCTGATTCGGTGAACTTTCGATAACCGGAATCAGTTCGCTGAGGTGTGACCAGGCCCTGTTCCTCGAGGAATCGAAGCTTCGACGGTGTTAGGTCAGGAAATTCTGGGCTTAGCTGGTTTAGAACCTTGCCGATGGTTAGAAGTTTCGCCGCGCGAGCGCTCGAAAGCGATGTAGCTAATGCCTGTGCCACGGTTACGCAACCTCGCTTGAGCTGGTCGTGCCAAGGTCAGCTGGTGCTGCAAAAAAAGTTAGGCGGAACTTGCCGATCTGAACCTCATCGCCGTCATTCAGTGCAGCGATGTCCACTCGCTCGCCACCCTTGTAGGTGCCATTGAGCGAGCCGAGGTCGCGCACGATAAACGATCCGCTGTTGCGAACAAACTCGGCATGCCTACGGCTAACGGTTACGTCATCCAAAAAGATGTCGGCATTCGGGTGACGACCGGCAGAGGTCAAGTCTTGGTCAAGAAGGAATCTGGCGCCATCACTAGGACCGTTTACGACAACCAGCAGAGCAGAACCCT
>CAZXFZ010000149.1:0-2531 GCA_964640285.1 uncultured Rhodoluna sp. | reverse complement strand
TAACGATCAGGGTGGCCAGAGCCTCGCCCTCGATGTCTTCAGCGATGATCAGCAGAGGCTTGCCGGCCTGCATTACCTTCTCGAGTGCAGGAACCAGGTCCTTGATGTTCGAGATCTTCGAGTTAGCAATCAGAACGTATGGGTCTTCGAGAACTGCCTCTTGACGCTCTGGGTCGGTCACCATGTACTGCGATAGGTAACCCTTGTCGAAACGCATACCTTCGGTCAGGTGAAGCTCGGTGCCAAAGGTGTTCGACTCTTCAACAGTCACGACGCCCTCGCGGCCAACCTTGTCGATGGCCTCAGCGATTAGCTCACCGATCTGGCTGTCGCCAGCCGAGATGGATGCGGTCGACGCGATCTGCTCTTTGGTCTCAACGGCCTTTGCGTGGTTGTGCAGCTCGGTGATTACCTGAGCGACAGCCTTGTCGATTCCGCGCTTCAAGCTGATTGGGTCTGCACCGGCAGCGACGTTGCGAAGACCTTCGCGAACCAGAGCCTGGGCAAGAACGGTTGCAGTAGTCGTGCCGTCACCTGCGACGTCATCGGTCTTCTTGGCAACTTCCTTTACGAGCTCAGCACCAATCTTCTCGAATGGGTCATCAAGCTCGATTTCCTTAGCGATCGAGACACCATCGTTGGTGATGGTTGGGGCGCCCCACTTCTTCTCGAGCACAACATTGCGGCCGCGTGGACCAAGGGTGACCTTTACGGTGTCAGCGAGGATGTTCAGACCGCGCTCTAGTCCGCGACGGGCTTCCTCATCGAAGTGAATGATCTTTGCCATTTGGAATCAGTCTCCTGAATAAGTTATTAGCACTCGCGACTTTTGAGTGCTAACTCTTTTTTAGCACTCTAAGCCCGAGAGTGCAAAAGCGTTCGCCGACGGCAAACAGCATCCTGCACACCCGGTTAAAAAGAAAACGCCACCCAACCGGGTGACGCTTTCTGAAAAAGGTGATTAGCCGATTACGTTTACTGCATCAGCCTGTGGACCCTTGTCGCCGCTCTTTACTTCGAACTCGACTCGCTGCCCTTCCTTTAGCTCACGGTAGCCATCCGACTGGATTGCCGAGAAGTGCACGAATACATCTGCCCCGCCGTCCTGTGTGATGAATCCGAAACCCTTTTCAGAGTTGAACCACTTTACGGTTCCTTGTGCCATGAATTACTCCTTGTAGCGAATTGCGATCGCAAAGGTTCGCGATCGAGCCGCGTTAGCAAAGAGCGTGATACTAAAAGCCGCAACGACTATTAGCCACACTATCGGCGAACCAACAATAAAGACAGGGCTGCAAGAACAATTGTTAACTGGTTATCAGATAGTTATAGGTGCTGAATTGCGCCGTTCTGGGCTCGCTAGCAATGATTCGAGCTGGCTAGCGCTGATCCGTGCTGGCTAGCGCTGATCCGTGCCGATTAGCACGGTGATTGGGCTACCAGCTTCTGAATCGATAACCGCTTCTCCAGCGTTCAATGCATTCGCCACCTCTTGAGCTCGCTCAAGATAAACCGAGTGAGATGCATAGACCACGGTGGTCACCTGGATTTTGTTTGGATTTTCAGCATCAATCAGGTCGGCAGAAGATGCGACTTCAAAGCCTTTGTCGACCAATTCGGTAACAACCTGACTCGACAGCCCAAGCTTTGAACCGTCTAGCACCGCGATTGTGGCAGGCGCTGTCGGTTGCCCTCCGAAGAGGTTGCCCGAGTCAATGAGTTTCATGCCTCCCAGCACCGCCGCAGCAAGCAGGGCTGAGAACAAGAACAGCTTGAAAAACTCTGCCACGCGGTGTCGTCCGGTGCGAACTCGGCGGTGGCGCCCACCGGCAACTTTGGCGTTGGTGAACTCATCCTGAGGGAATTTCTGCGACATAGAACCTGCTTATCTTGGATGCCTCACCAAAAGGCCCAGCGGTTAATATTAGGCAACCGCAAGCGCGAAAAGCAGACGAAAGAGGTTTTCTCATGGATTACCCAGTGAACAAATCAGAAGATCAGTGGCGTGCCGAGCTAACCGACTTCGAATACTACGTTCTGCGCGAAAAGGGCACCGAGCGAGCTGGCACCGGAGAGTATGACCAGGAGTGGCGCGAGGGTTCATACTCGTGCCGAGGTTGCGGAGCATTCCTATTCAAAAGTCACACCAAATTCGATGCAGGATGCGGCTGGCCAAGCTTTTATGAACCGCAAGCCGACCACGCAGTTGAGCTGCGAGAAGACCGCTCGCACGGCATGGTTCGCACCGAAGTTCTTTGCGCAAACTGCGGCAGCCACCTAGGACACGTTTTTGAGGATGCGCCGCAGACGCCGACCGGCGATCGTTTTTGCATCAACTCGGTTAGCATCAAGTTCCAGGAGGACTGATGAGCGAGGAAAGCAAAGGCAGTTTCGAGTGGAAGTCTGCTAAAGACTTCGGCAAGGATTTTGGCAAGGACTTCGGAAAAGATTTCGGAGCCAGTTTCGGTAAAGGTGGTGCAAAAGTGAAAGCAACCGGCGGATTTTTCTATTTCTTGGGCTTTCTGGGCTCA
>CAZXFZ010000148.1:0-2600 GCA_964640285.1 uncultured Rhodoluna sp. | reverse complement strand
TTGATGAAGTCATTGGTGAACTCTTCGGAGTTCACATAGCGGACCTTGATCTTTGGAAAGAGACTGATTGCCATGTGCCCGATTGCGTGCAGCAAGTGGGTTTTTCCAAGGCCAGAGTTTCCATAGATGAAGAGCGGTCGGTATGCCTTGCCCGGTGCCTCACCACAGGCAAGAGCCGCAGCGTGAGCCATTCGATTCGACTCACCAATCACGAAACTCTCGAACGTGTAGTTGGGATTGAGTCTGCTGCTGCTCTCGTTTTGAGTCGCCAGAGAAGTAACAGGGGCAGAAGCAGAGCTCGGTGCAGCCGAAGCTGCTTCAATGGGCTGGCTGATCGTGGCGGTCGGTGGAGTTGGGATGTTGTCTGTGTCGAGACTTGGATTCACCACGATTGCGAAGTTGGTCGGTCCACCCCATTCGGAGTTGGCAGCCAAATGATCGAGCAGAACAGGACGCATCCTCATGTCGATCATGTTTCGGGTTACATCGTTTGGAACTTCGAGATAAAGGGTTTCGCCAAGAACACCCTTCGGCTCAACCAATCGCAGAAAACCGAGATACTGAGGAGTCATGCGGTCGTCGATATTGACCTTGGTGATTAGGTTGAGCCAGATACCGGCTACAACATCCTCATCGGCCATCTCGAAAAACCTTTTACTTTGAAATGGGCCTAAAGCCCAATAATTACGCGAATTGTTGATAGTTATCCACAGTTTTGACGCTGTGGACATCCCCTGTGGAAAAGCTCTTCGGTCATTCAACACAACTTAGGGGTCGATATGCAAATTAAGGATCGGCAATTACCGCCCTTTTTTGATTACGATTCGATTTCAACTCCAACTTCGCTGCCAACCACCTATCCACCGATTGAGGATGAACTCGCGGTCGACCCAGCAAAAACAAAGAAAAACTTGACCCAACCTCGGTCTTTAGCGTAGGTTTAACAGGTTGCTCTGCTTGAGGGATCGGCAGCAACGACTAACCAGCCGGAATTTCGGCAAACAGACTTGAATCCCTGACCACAGATTTTGGAGTGATCACCAATGTCAAAGCGTACATTTCAGCCGAACAACCGTCGTCGCGCAAAGACCCACGGTTTCCGTGCACGCATGAAGACCCGCGCAGGCCGCGCCATCTTGGCAGCTCGCCGCGCAAAGGGTCGCGCAGAGCTCTCGGCCTAAAAAACCTTGCTGGCTCGCGAGAACCGGCTGAAGTCAGCCGACGATTTTCGCTCGACCATGAAGTTTGGTCGAAAGGTGAACAGCGAGCACGTAGTCGTCTACATCAAACGGGATGAAGCCCAGTCTTCATCCCGTTTTGGTTTTGTAGTGGCGAAGACAGTTGGCGGAGCAGTGCAACGCAACCTGGTCAAGCGCCGGTGCAGGGCGATTGCTCGTCAGGCTCTAGTGCAACTTGATTTGGCTGGTGACAGATTCGACATCGTCGTTCGAGCACTGCCCGGCAGCGCGACACTCGACTGGAATAAACTTCAAACAGAACTTTTAGATGCGATTTCGATCGCAGCAAAAAAGGCCAGGGCATGAGCATTTTGCTTGCACTCTGGTTGGCACCAAGAAATCTGTTGATCTTGTTGCTCAAGGCATACCGAAAGGTGATTTCACCGCTGTACGGTGACGTCTGTAGGTATTACCCGACTTGTTCGGCGTACGGCTTGGGTCAGGTTCAACAACGCGGCGTTGTTTTGGGAGTTGTCTTGACGGCAGCTCGCATACTGCGTTGTAACCCGTGGTCCAAAGGCGGAATCGACGAGGTAAAGCCCGGCACGGGCAGATTTCAAGTGACCGAATCAGGCTTCGTAGTACCAAATCCTAAGAAGGGTTGAAAATGCCAGATCTCTTGTGGCCGATTAAGTGGATCATCGAACTGATCCTGGTGGGATGGCACTGGCTGTTCACCAACGTTTTCCAGCTGCCAACCGGTGCGGGAATCAACTGGGTGCTCTCGATCATGGGTTTGACCGTGGTTGTTCGCGCAGCCCTGATCCCTATCTTCGTAAAGCAAATCAAGAGCCAGCGAAACATGCTGGCCGCTCAGCCTGAGCTGCAGAAACTTCAGAAGAAGTACAAGGGCAAGACCGACCGCGATTCGCGAGAGAAGTTTGCCCGTGAGCAAATGGAGCTATACAAGCGCACCGGCTCCAACCCGCTTTCATCGTGCCTGCCATTGCTAATTCAGATGCCGATCTTCTCGGCTCTGTTCTTTGCAGTGAACGATGCACAGCACGGCAAGGAAGGTGTCGGCCTGCTTCGCGGCGAATACGCTGATTCGCTCGAGACAGCCAACCTCTGGGGCGCTCCGCTGAAAGAAACCTTCTTCGGTGCCATCGGCAAGCTTCAAAGCGGAGACGTCACAGATGGCGTCAACCACGTCAGCGTGCTGGTGATTGCGGCCGTCATGATCATCACCATGACCGTGAGCCAGTTCATCACTCAGAAGCAGATTCTGGCCAAGAACCAGAACCCAGACATCATGAACTCGCAGTACGCGCAAACCCAGAAGATCATGCTCTGGATTTTGCCGTTCATCTTCCTGATTTCAGGAACCACATTCGCGATCGGCATCATGTTCTACTGGTTGGC
>CAZXFZ010000147.1:830-2629 GCA_964640285.1 uncultured Rhodoluna sp. | reverse complement strand
CCTGCACAAGGTCAGATCGATCTCCGCTCTGAATCTGGCATCCACGGCTACGGCTCTAAGTGGAATGTCGCTATTCGTGTTTCTGATATGGGTCGGTGTTCCCAATCTCTCAGTCGGCGCTTATTGGCTGATTCTCGTTGCCGCGGTTGTGCTGTTGAGCTTTGGCCAGGCTGTGACTTTTCCGATAGCGCTCGCACTAATCAGCATGAAAGCCGCTAACAATGGCCAAACCACGCAGTTGAGCGCTATGGCACAGGGTGTTGGCTACTGCTTTGCATTTGTTGGCAGTTTCGCACTCGGCTATTTGGGCACTGTTTTCGGATTCGGGTTGGCCTTCGGCGTTCTCGCCTTGCTAACCACATGCCAACTCTGGCTCTCGTGGGTGGTTGCCAAGCCAAACAGGTTGAAGCCTTAAATAAAGAACCCCGCACCTTTGGATGCGGGGTTCTTTACGAAGCTTGCTTAGAGCGATGCTGCCTTGGTTGCAATTGCCGACTTGCGGTTTGCAGCCTGGTTCTTGTGAATAACGCCCTTCGAAACAGCCTTGTCAAGCTTCTTGCTT
The DNA here is from genome assembly GCA_964640285.1 of uncultured Rhodoluna sp. Taxonomy (GTDB): domain Bacteria; phylum Actinomycetota; class Actinomycetes; order Actinomycetales; family Microbacteriaceae; genus Rhodoluna. The sequence goes on along the minus strand of CAZXFZ010000147.1, from coordinate 2,067 downwards.
GCCAATGCAACTGCCTCTGCAGCCTTTGCCTTGTCTCCGGCAGCGACTGCCTCGCGAGCAGCGCGAATAGCGGTCTTCAGCTCGCTCTTGACAGCCTTGTTGCGCTCAGCAGCCTTGCGGTTGGTGCCAATGCGCTTGATCTGCGACTTAATGTTTGCCATGTTTCACTTTCTGGGTCTGAGCGACCAGTCCGGCCGCACGAGAACTGAAAAACTTTAGTTTGGTTTCGATTACAGAGGGAGACACACCTCAGGCATCAAGCACCCAGTCTAACAGCCAACTACGCCGCCAGGCAAGAACAAAACGAAGCTCCTGAATATTGTCGGATTCGAGATCGATAGATTTTGTGCTGCACTAAAGATTGAGCCAGTCAGGCGTGTGCGACAATAGTCAGGCGCGATGGCGCATCCTTTTCAACCACTCAAACTGAGGTCATCCTTGTCGCCACGTGCCTTGACTCGACTCGAGCCAGCAAAAACTGACCCGAGCCAGATTCGAAATTTCTGCATTATTGCGCATATTGATCACGGCAAATCGACCCTTGCCGACCGCATGCTGCAATTGACCGGCATCGTCGACGATCGATCCATGCGCGCTCAGTATCTGGATCGCATGGACATCGAGCGTGAGCGCGGCATCACAATCAAATCGCAGGCAGTTCGCATGCCTTGGGAGGTCGATGGCAAGACCTATGCCTTAAACATGATTGACACTCCTGGGCACGTAGATTTCACCTACGAGGTAAGTCGTTCCTTGGCCGCTTGCGAGGGTGCCGTTCTGCTCGTGGATGCCGCTCAAGGCATCGAAGCTCAAACCCTGGCCAATCTTTATCTAGCTCTCGAAAATGATCTTGAAATCATTCCGGTTCTGAACAAGATCGATCTTCCCGCGGCACAACCTGAGAAGTATGCCGAAGAGCTCGCAAACCTAATTGGTGGAGACCCAGATGATTGTCTTCGCGTTTCGGGAAAAACTGGTGTCGGCGTCGACGTCCTTCTAGACAAAATCGTCAGGACCGTGCCGAATCCGGTTGGTGATCTAGAGGCGCCAGCCAGAGCGATGATTTTCGACTCGGTTTATGACCCTTACCGTGGCGTGGTTACCTACGTTCGAATGATCGACGGCAAGCTAGCGCCTCGCGAGAAGATTCAGATGATGTCGACCAAGGCGGTTCACGAACTGCTGGAAATCGGCGTGAGCTCGCCTGAACCGGCACCCACTAAGGGTCTCGCCGTTG
>CAZXFZ010000147.1:0-820 GCA_964640285.1 uncultured Rhodoluna sp. | reverse complement strand
AATCACCGGGGTGAAGGACGTTCGCCAGTCGAAAGTTGGCGACACGATTACCAACAACGCCAAGCCGGCATCCTCACCTTTGAAGGGTTACAAAGACCCGCTTCCGATGGTGTTCTCTGGAATCTATCCAATCGACGGCAGCGATTACCCGCTGCTTCGCGAGGCTCTCGACAAACTCAAGCTCAGCGATGCAGCCTTGGCCTATGAGCCAGAGACATCGGTTGCGCTCGGTTTTGGTTTCCGATGCGGCTTCCTGGGTCTCTTGCACCTCGAGATTGTGACCGAGCGTCTCGAGCGAGAGTTCGGACTCGACCTGATTGCAACCGCACCTTCGGTGGTTTATGAAGTCACCATGGAAGACGGAAAAGAGCTAACCGTCACCAACCCGAGCGAGTTTCCGACCGGCAAGGTCAAGAAGGTTCTCGAACCAATCGTTAAGGCAACGATTTTGACCCCCAAGGATTACGTGGGCGTGATTATGGAACTGTGTCAGAGCCGTCGCGGTTCGATGATTGACATGCAGTACCTGGGCGAAGATCGCGTTCAACTTCGCTACACGCTTCCGTTAGCAGAGATCGTGTTTGACTTTTTCGACCAGCTCAAGAGCAAGACTCAGGGCTATGGTTCGCTCGATTACGAAGAGGCCGGCCTGGCGCAAGGCGATCTCGTAAAGGTCGATCTGCTGCTGCAAGGCGAACAGGTGGATGCGTTCAGCGCAATCGTGCACAAAGACAAGGCATACGCATACGGTGTGATGATTACCGGCAAGCTTCGAGAGCTTATTCCGAGGCAGCAGTTTGAGGTTCCGATTCAGGCTGCC
>CAZXFZ010000146.1:0-2634 GCA_964640285.1 uncultured Rhodoluna sp. | reverse complement strand
GGCGGCATCCTCGACCAGTGGCACACCGAACTCGGCAGCGATGTCGGCGATTGCCTCGATTTGAACCGGATGCCCAAGCGTGTGCATCGGCGAAATCGCGGCGATGCGTGCTCCGGTCAGCGGGTTTACGAGGGTGCCGTCTGGTTCGCGGCGCATCCTTGATAGTCGCTCGCGCAGGGCGTCTGGGCACATGCCCATGGTGGTGAGTTCGCTGTCGATGAAGTGCGGGGTTGCGCCGGCATGCGATACCGCGTTGGCCGTGGCGATGAACGACAGGGTCGGAACGATTACCTCGTCGCCCGGCCGAACGCCCGCGAGAAACAGTGCCACCTGCAGTCCAACGGTTCCGTTGGATACGGCAACCGCATACTTCGCGCCGGTGATTTCAGCTAGGCGCTGCTCGAACTGCGGAATGAAAGCGCCAACCGAAGACACGAAGGTGCTGTCGAGGCATTCGTTGAGGTATTTCTTCTCGAGCTCGTCGATCTCGGGTTCGTGCAGGCCAAACGGGTGGCCTGGCTGCGGTGCGCCCAGAACTTGCTCGAGGCGCGCAACGATGTCGCTCGCGAGTGATTGATTTGCTAAGGCACTCATGCCCCGCTCCTAACTCTTAGTTCAACCGCTGGGCTGGGCTAGTTCTTGCTAGACGGTGTACTCGTCCGGACGATACTTCGACAGGTTCGCCGGGTTGGTGAACCATTCGATGGTCTTGGCCAAACCAACGCGGAATCCTTCGATGCCCTTGATCTCCGGCTCCCAGTTGAGCACGGTCTTGGCCTTGGTGTTGTCGCTGAACAGGCGCTCGACCTCTGAGTTCTTCGGGCGGATGCGGTTCGGGTCTTCGGTGGCAACCGCGCCAGCGCCCATCAGTTCGTTGATGATGTTGAAGGTTTCGCCGATGCTCACTTCGAAGCCGACACCGAGGTTGGTGACTTCGCCAAAGCCGGTGGATGCGTGCAGCGCGCGCTCGAAGCCCTTGGCCGTGTCGGTCACATAGGTGAAGTCGCGGGTCGGGGTGAGGGCGCCTAGGTTGATTTCCTTCTTGCCGGCGGCGAGCTGGCTGATGATGGTCGGAATCACTGCGCGGGCCGACTGGCGTGGGCCGTAGGTGTTGAACGGGCGAATGGTCAGGGTCGGCAGTTCGAAGGATGAGTAGAACGACTTGACCATCTGGTCTGCACCGATTTTCGATGCCGAGTATGGCGATTGACCCTGCAGGACGTGGCCTTCATCCATCGGCACATACTGGGCGGTGCCGTATACCTCGCTGGTTGAGGTGTGGATGAAGCGGTTTACGTCGTGGTTGCGTGCAGCGTTGAGCAAGTTGAGTGTGCCCTGGATGTTGGTCTGCACATACATGTCTGGTGCGACGTATGAGAACGGGATCGCGATTAGGGCGGCTAGGTGCATGACCGCTTCTTGGCCGCGAACGAGTTCGTTCATGTGGTAGGGGTCGCGGATGTCTCCGAGCACGATCTCCATGTGCTTCTTGACTTCTGGGTCGATGGTGTCGAGCCAGCCGTGCGAGCCGATGGAGTTGTAGATGCAGAGTGCTTTGACCTCGTGGCCGGCGCGAACTAGCTCTTCGGCGAGGTGTGAACCGATGAATCCGTCGGCTCCAGTAAGAAAGACCTTCATAGCGGTCAATTCTACCTTCTAGGGGTTTTTTGAGCCCCGGGTGGGGCAAGTGCGGCGGCAAGACCACGGTTGTGCTTGACTGCAGGCGTCGGGGGGTGGGGTGTTTCCAAAAAACACTCTGCCGCCTGTTCAAATAAGGCTCTTTCCCACCCCAAATTAACCACCCATCACCCCAAATATCGCGCTAAATGAAATCCTCAAGATTTGGGGAACTGTCTAATTTGAGGCTCAATCTCAACTAGCCCAAAATTCACGACATTTGCCACGTAATTCAAGGTTTTGCACAGATGCAACCCAGGTGCGCAAACGCATCCACCCCGAAATCAGTATTGGGGCATGAAAGTTCAAGAAGTGGCCCGACTAATGGCCGACGCACATCGAATTAACTCCGAGCTTGCCGAGATGTTGCTCGCCGGGCGAGAGGTTCACCGAGACTTAGGACCGCTCGACCTGTTGCTATTGAAGCTGGGGCAAAACTTGTACGGCGATCAAAGTCAGTGGCGTGCATTCCGCAAACTGATAACTCGGCCAGAAACTATTCGCGAAAAAATCGACTCCACATCTTTATATGAGGCATTAGCAAGCGCATTTGAAATCTTGAGGATACAGATTGACCGCAACAATGTTTGTCCACGAACGAAGTCCGACTTGGTCACCCTTTCCCTACTCCAGATGCCGATTACAACCAGCTATCGGCTCGCGGTGACTGCAAGTTGCTCGAAAGCCACTGCTCACCGCTGGCTTGAAGCTCTCTATTCAGCCGGAGTAGTTAGGCGGATAAAACTCAACCGCACCAACCACTACATTGTGAAACCTGTGGCCACAGCGGTGTTTGCTCAACTCGCAGATAAGCCAAGCACCCAGGAAGCTAAGAATGAAGCCGAAAGAATTGCCGAAAGCAAAGTTCGACTCAAGTTGGGCACGGGTTTTCATCCAACAAAGCGAACTCAATATTCGAGGTACAGCTACCGGGAGATTCCGGTCGGCAACCAGGGG
>CAZXFZ010000145.1:1989-2654 GCA_964640285.1 uncultured Rhodoluna sp. | reverse complement strand
GGGATGAACTATCGGCGGCTATCGCTGACCGACTGTTGCGAGCTAGTCGTTAACTGAGTGGACTTCCGCTGCGAAGTTATTTGCTGAGCATCGCCCAGAGATAGCCAGCCGAGAAGCTGAATCCAACTGCTGCGTAGAAAATCCCGAACCAGGTAAGAGTGCTCGGAATCAAAAGGGTAAGAACACCCAACGCGAAAGCGCAAACCAACATGACTCGACCCGAGAACAGAACCGACTCTTGGCCACCACGCGTCGACACGGAATACAAGTTTCCGGCCAGTGCCACGAGTGTGATGCCGATCATCCTCATAGCCCATTCAAGGGATGCGTTTGTTTGAAGTCCAAGTAGTTCGTTGAACCAACCTGGCATGAGAATCAACCAGATTGCGCTGACTCCGAAAACGATCGAACCGATAACCAATATCGCGCGAAGCTTCTGGACTCGTCTGTGAATTCCCATGAGTCAAGCCTAGCGAGGCGGGTTAGTGTGTAGGGGTGTTGATTGCGGGACTCGATTTGGCTGCCGAACCGAAAGGCACCGCGCTCGCCGTAATCGATTGGAGCCATCGGCGGGCTGAGCTGGTGTCTCTCGAGGTCGAAGTGTCAGATTCGCGAATTGTGTCGGCGACGGGAGACTTTGAAAAGCTCGGCATCGATTGCGCACT
>CAZXFZ010000145.1:285-1979 GCA_964640285.1 uncultured Rhodoluna sp. | reverse complement strand
GGCGTCGTTCGTGGATTTCGTTAGTTCTGCTAGTGATTCGATGTCGCGGGACCCCTTTACGGGCGATAAAGACTTTCGTCGACAACTGGCTTATCGAGAGACCGACCGCAATCTGCATCGACTAACCGGCCGCTGGCCGCTGAGTGTCTCGACCGATCGACTTGGCCTAACTGCGATTCGCGCGGCGGGCATCCTTTCGCAGCTTTCGCATGCCGGATTTGAAGTTGACCGAACCGGCACGGGTTTGGTCGTCGAGGTGTATCCGGGTGCCACTTTGCGAACCTGGGGATTCGTCACCGCCGGGTACCGCGACTCGACAGATGTTCGCCGAGGTCTGCTACTTGAGTTGACCGAGCGAGCCGCATGGCTCACTTTGCCACCCAAACTTCTCAAATTAGCCACTGAAAATTGCGATTCATTTGACGCGATATTTGCGTCGCTCGCCGCTCGGGCTGCGCAACTCGGCAGGTATCACGCGCCAAGCGCTGAGCAACTGGCCTTGGCTAAAACTGAGGGCTGGTTAGCTTTGCCTGATGTTCGACTCGAAGATCTTGCCGAACTCGGTTGACGGTTAATCTTTGCCGAATGCGTTTTTGGCCATCGACGGAAATACCAGCCCGTGCATCGGAAATACCGACCACCAATAGAGGTGCCCGGCTAATCCCTTTGGTGCGTAAATTGCGGTCTGGGTGAGGGTCACTTCGCCGCTTGCCTCATCGCTGTCCAGCTTGAACTCGAGCCAGGCTAGCCCAGGCATTTTCATCTCGGCTCGCAGGCGCAAAAGTTTGCCCGGCACCAGCTCCTCGACGCGCCAGAAATCAACGGCGTCACCAATCATCAGGTGGTTTGGATCACGTCGTCCGCGTCTTAGGCCCACACCGCCGACTACGCGGTCCATGAGGCCTCGCAGTTCCCAGGCCCAACTGGCGGTCGAATAACCGTTGGCTCCACCAATCGACTCGATGCGCGCCCACACTTTGGCCGGGTTTCGTTTGCCAGTGAGTTTTCGCACATCTTTATACAGCGACCCTCCAGCCCAGTCTGGGTCGGTCGGCAGCGGCTCGCTCGGTGTGCCAGGAACCGATGCGTTGGTCCAGCGTGTTTCGACTCGAGCCGACTTGATTTTCACTAAGGCCAGACGGACTGCCTGGTCAAAACCGGTTAGGCCACCGGCGGCGGGAGGAATCAGGTCGTTAATCTCTGATGGACTCGCAACCACCTCGTGTTTCAAGCTTTCGACGAGTCTTCGGGCGAGTGTGTAAGGAACAGGTGTTACAAGCCCAACCCAACCGCTCGATAGCCTCGGGGTCAATACCGGCACGGGAATTATGATTCGACGGCGCAACCCTGCCGCCTTCGCGTAGCGCTGCATCATTTCGGCATAGCTGAAGACATCTGGGCCACCGATGTCGAACGCTCCAGAGATCTCTGCCGGAACCGCTGCGGCACCAACCAGGTAGCGCAGCACATCGCGAACGGCGATCGGCTGAATCCGGTTCTTCACCCATTTAGGGGTAGTCATGATTGGCAGGCGTTCGGTCAAGTAGCGCAGCATTTCGAAGGATGCCGATCCCGACCCAATCACCACTCCGGCGCGAAGCTCGAGTGTGGGCACTCCAGACTTGCGCAGGATTTCACCGGTACGTGTGCGAGCCGACATGTGCGGTGAAAGTTCATCTGGGTCGTTGATGATT
>CAZXFZ010000145.1:0-275 GCA_964640285.1 uncultured Rhodoluna sp. | reverse complement strand
GCCAAGATAGACAATGCGCCGCACATCCTGCTCTGCTGCAACCTCAGCGAATTGACGAGCCAAGGCCTGCTCGGACTCTTCGAAGTTGGACTTGAGCATCAGCGAGTGGATTAGGTAGTAGGCAACATCCACCTCGAATAGCGCTTCACTTAGCGCTTCATATTGAGCCGCATCACCTTCAACGACCTCAACTTGCCCGTACCACGGCATTTGCGAGATACGTTTCGCATCTCGCGCCAAAACGCGAACTCGGTAGCCATGTTCCAGCAGTTCTG
>CAZXFZ010000144.1:0-2657 GCA_964640285.1 uncultured Rhodoluna sp. | reverse complement strand
GACACTGGTGATGGAGAACTTCTATCGACGCCAACGAACCCGACTCGGGATTCTCATGCAAGATGGCAAGCCCGTCGGTGGGGCATGGAACTTTGACGCCGAAAACCGACTGCCGCCGCCTAAAAATCACCAATACCCCACCCACTTGAAGCACGAACCCGACGAGATCGACAAGGCGGTGGCCGACGAGTTGCTGGCGCGGCGCAAGGCGCATCCCGAGGGATACTGGGGGGAGCTAGCTCTGGATGTTTGGGGCACCACTCGTGCGGCCGCCCTCAAACAGCTCGATCACTTTTTGAGCAACCAGTTCAGAGATTTCGGACCCTACGAAGACGCAATGCCCAAAGACAGTTGGAGCGTTTATCACTCGATGCTGAGCCCTTATCTGAACGTTGGTCTGCTGCACGCATCCGAGGTGATTGAAGCCGTGCGAGTGAGGTTCAAGCAGGGCGATGTTTCGCTGGCAAGCTGCGAGGGGTTTGTGCGGCAGGTGATTGGCTGGCGCGAATACATCAACGGAATCTATTGGCACTTCGGCGAAAGCTATCGCGAAAGCAACGGCTTGAACGCGCACCGCAAACTGCTGCCTCTGTATTGGAATCCCGAGCGCACTGACATGAACTGTGTGGGGTCAGTGGTTGCCGATGTTCGCGACCGCGCCTGGGTGCATCACATTCCGCGTCTGATGGTGCTGAGCAACCTTGCCCTACTCACCGCGGTAAACCCGCAGGAGTACCTCGACTGGATGCGCCAGACCTTCATCGATGCCTCGGAGTGGGTGATGGTTCCGAACGTAATCGGAATGGCAGTGCACGCCGACAACGGTCGCATGATGACCAAGCCATATGCGGCCGGCGGTGCCTATGTGAATCGCATGAGCAACTACTGCGGTGGCTGCCGGTTTGACCCAAAGAAACGAACCGGTGAGGATGCGTGCCCGCTGACCACCCTGTATTGGGATTTCCTCGATCGCAACCGAGACGGTTTCGCGCGCAATCATCGGATTGCGCAACAGGTAAAGGGTCTCGACCGATTGAGCGACTTGCCTGCAGTGCGCGAACGAGCTGCCGAAGTGCTAGCGAGGTTAGAGGACGGCACTCTCTAGGGTCGGCAAGCACCCTGCTGATTGAGCTACTTGATCCGGGCCAAGAACCTGACCGACGCAACCGCCACCAGCACACCGAACCCGCCGGCGACCCAGAACGGCATCCTCAAGTCAAAGGTTGCAAGCCAACCACCGACCAGCGAACCAATTGGCATCATGCCCCAGACCAGTGTGCGGCGGGTGCCGTGAACCCGGCCAAAAAGTTCGTTCGGAATGAGTTCGTGGTAGGTCGACATGAGCAGCACGTTCCAGATTGAAATCAGGTAGCTGTTGATCATGCCGAGTGCAAGGAACACGAAAATGTCTGGTGCAAAACCGGTTAAGAAGGTGCACAGAATCGAACCTACGATGGATGCCGCCAGCACTGGGCTTCGGCCAAACTTTGCGCTCCAGTACGGCGCTTGGATTCCTCCGAAGACACCGGTTACGCCCTGAACGGTCAGAAGCACACCGAACAGCGCCTCGGGCACATTGTGCACGTCAAGCAGGTAAAGGACCATCGTCGAGGTTGCTGCGGCAAAAGCAAAACCGACGGCGGTGGTGATTAGCACCAAGCGAAGAATCACCTTGTGCCCGAGCAGGAACTTGATGCCGACCTTGATGTCTTCGACGAACGAGGTTTTCGCCTTGTCTGGATCACCCTCGGGCCGGGCATACGCCTGCTTTACTGCGACCGGAACCAAGATAATGAGCAAGGCCGAAACAGCGTATGCCAATGTGTTGAAGAAAAACGGAACCCAAATTGCGAAGGCGTAGAGCGCACCGCCGAGTGGGGCGCCAACGAAGCTTTGCAGCACGGTATGTGCAACCGAAACGCGGGCGTTGCCTCGCTCAATCTGGTTCTTGGCTAGAACCTGTGGCATCAGTGACTGCATCGCCGTGTCACTGAATACTTCGGTGGTGCCAATCACAAATGCGGCGACGTAAAGCCACCAGATGGTCATCGTGCTTTGGCCAACTTCCCAGGCCAAGAGGGCGGCAGTTGTGAGTCGAATGACTGCCGCCGCGGCAAGCACAAACCGTCGGTCGAGGCGGTCAATCAAACCACCGATTGGAATACCAAACACCAACCAAGGCAACATAACGGTTGCGGCTAGACCCGAGATCAAAACCGGATCCTTAGTAAGCGTTGCGGCCAGCAGTGGAGCCGCGGTTGCCAGGATGCCGTCAGCGACGTGGCTGGATAGCGTCGAACCCCAGAGGCGGTTGAAGGGAGCGCCTAGTTTTTCAAAGCTGGGCTTCTTTAGTTTTGGCAAGGTTTTCCAATCTAGAACCTTGCCAGTCTAAGCAATCAAGTGTTTATCGAGTGCCCAAGACCGCGATGCTGGTTGCACGACTTATCGAGCCAGAAGTTCCGACCGAAGTTCTGATTACAACCTTGACGCCCGGCAAAATCTTGCTGAGGTACTTTGCGATTGCGGTGGCGCGTTCGCGAGCGACTCTTGCCGCGGCCGCACGAGTAGTGGAAACGAATGCAGACGAGTTGACAACAATCTGCTTTATCGCACTGAAGGCAGAGACGAGTTTCTTGAGTGATGCCTGACCGGCGGCT
>CAZXFZ010000143.1:0-2685 GCA_964640285.1 uncultured Rhodoluna sp. | reverse complement strand
CACGTCAAACGCGCCATAGCGGCGGATCTAACGTTGATTGAACTAGGCACCGCCAAGAAGTGGCGGGCTTGAAGAGTTCAGTCTATCGGTTCTATTTCATTGACAGTCGAGCCTCGCGGCGGCGAGCTTGCTCGGCTGGGTCTGGAACAGGAACCGCGCTAATCAGTCGCTGGGTGTAAGGATCCTGAGGGTTCTTCAAACTCTGGTCACGCGGACCAACCTCAACCAGGCGTCCGTGCTGCATTACCGCAATGCGGTGCGACAGGATGTCGACGACGGCGAGGTCATGGGTTACAAACAGACAGGCAAACTTGAGCTTGTCTTGAAGATCCTGCAACAGCTCAAGGAATCGTGCCTGAACCGAAACGTCAAGCGCCGAGGTTGGCTCATCAGCAATTAGCAGGTCAGGGGTAAGAGCAAGCGCACGGGCGATACCGACGCGCTGACGCTGACCACCCGACAGTTCGTGCGGGTAACGGTTGCGGTACGAGCGTGGCAACTCAACGCTGTCGAGCAGGTCCTCGACTCGCTTGTGTAGCTCCTCGCCCTTAGCCTCACCGGCAAGCAGCAATGGCTCGCCGATGCTTTCGCCGATTGGCAAACGTGGGTTCAGCGAGCTAGCCGGGTCTTGGAAAACGATTCCGGTGTGCTTGCGAATCTCACGCAGACCCTTGGCGGTCGGCTTCGAGATGTCGCGACCAACAACTTCGATTCGACCCTCTGCGATGGGCAGCAGGCCGATTGCGGCACGTCCAACAGTGGTCTTTCCCGAGCCGGATTCACCCACGAGGCCCACAATCTCACCTGGGAAAATCTCGAGGCTGAAGTCGGTGACTGCGCGGAATGCAGGGATGCGTCCGTTCTTTGGATACTCGATCGCTACGTTCTCGAGCTTGAGTACCGGTGGCAAGCCAACAAGATCATTAGCCAATTCACGAACTGCCACCGAGCCGAGCTTCGGCACTGAGGCGAGCAGCTGCTGGGTGTAAGGGTGCTGGGGGCGGTTGAAGATCTGGTCTGAAGTGCCGTACTCGACCGTGTTGCCATCCTTCATAACGAGGATGTCGTCGGCCAGGTCGGCAACCACACCCATGTCGTGGGTGATTAACAGGATTGCCGAGTTGAGCTTGTCACGCAGGTTGCGCATCAGGTCGAGGATTTCGGCCTGCACGGTCACGTCAAGCGCTGTAGTGGGCTCATCGGCAACTAGCAGGCTTGGGTCACATGCGAGCGACTGGGCAATCATTGCGCGCTGGCGCTGACCACCCGAAAGCTGGTGTGGATACTTGTCGAATGAGGCCTCAGGGTTCGGGATTTCGACCATGGTGATCAGCTCAATGGCGCGAGCCTTGGCCTCTTTCGGGCCCATGTCGAAGTGGGTGCGCAAGGTCTCGACGATCTGGAATCCGATTGTATAGACAGGGTTAAGTGCGGTCATCGGCTCCTGGAAAATGTATGCCACTTCGCGGCCACGCACCTTGCGCAGCAGCGGCTTCTTGGCGCCAACCATCTCCTGGCCCTTGATTTTGACGCTCCCTGAAATGCGGGCGTTCGAGGCAAGCAGGTCCATCAGACCCATAGCTGTGGTTGACTTGCCAGAACCCGACTCACCAACGATGGCGAGCACCTTGCCGGCGTGAACTTCGAAGTTCATGTCAATAGCTGCTGGGTACCAGACGCCATCGACCCAGAAATCGATGTTGTAGTTCGCTACCTGAAGAACTGGCTGATTCATTTCACATCTCCTGCGATGATTGACACGTGACTAACGTGCAAGTTTTTAGACCCTGGAGCGGCATCGTTCTGACAGCAATTGTCGGACTGATTGCGCTGAGCATCCTGATTAGCGATTGGCAGAACCTGTCGAGCTGGGCTTGGAGCAGCTTCCTCGTCTCGGCGACCTGGCTGGGCCTCGTTCGCCCCTGCCTTCTGGTTGCTGATGAGGGTGTCACCATTGTGAACCCGGTTAGTCGAATCCAGCTTGGTTGGCAAGACATCGAGGAGCTCGACACCAAGTACTCGCTGACGTTTGTCACCAAAGACAAGCGACGATTCGTTAGTTGGGCAGCACCCGCACCCGGTCGCCACCACGCTCGCACCGTTCGCGGCGCCGAGTTCAGGGGTGTTGGAATTGCTTCCGAGAACGTCAAGGATGGCCTCATCAAAGCCGGTGAATCCCCAAGAAGCCTCAGCGGTCAGGCAATCGCAATTTGCCGACTTCGCATCACCGCATTTACACGCGGTGGCAACCTCAAGGGCCTTGACTTCAGCAAGCGCCTCGAGCTCGGCAACCTGATTCTGGTCGTCTCGAGCCTCGCTGCAGCACTTCTGCTGAGCAACTTCTAGACGGTGCATTCTTAGGCTCCGGCCTTTGCCTCGCGCTTGGCTACGCGAGCCTGCTCGCGATCCTTCTTGGTAATGCGACGCTTCTGACGTGGGTCAAATGCGTCACGCAGACCGTCACCGATGAAGTTCACGCAGAGACCAATCGCGATAATGAACAGACCTGGCCACCAGAACAACCATGGACGAGTTGGGAACGAGTCCTGGTACTGGCTGATCAGCAGACCCAAGGATACGTCTGGCGCAACCACACCGAAGCCCAGGTAGCTGAGCGCGCTTTCCAGCAGGATCGCACCCGACATCATTAGTGTCACCGAAACGATAATCACACCGACGGCGTTA
>CAZXFZ010000142.1:2478-2692 GCA_964640285.1 uncultured Rhodoluna sp. | reverse complement strand
CGGTGTTCCCAGGTCAGCAGGGTGGCCCGCTGATGCACGTGATCGCCGCCAAGGCCATCGCGTTCAAAGCAGCCATGACCGATGAGTTCAAGGATCGCCAGAACCGCACTATCGAGGGTGCCGCAATCATCGCCGACCGCTTGGCTCAGGCTGACATGGCCGAGGCTGGCGTTCAGGTGTTGACGGGCAGTACCAAGGTTCACCTCGTGCTGGT
>CAZXFZ010000142.1:2017-2440 GCA_964640285.1 uncultured Rhodoluna sp. | reverse complement strand
GGCCAGCAGGCAGAAGACCTCCTGCACGAGGTCGGCATCACCGTCAACCGCAACTCGGTGCCGAACGACCCTCGCCCACCAATGACCACCTCGGGCGTTCGCATCGGAACCCCAGCGCTGGCAACCCGTGGCTTCGGTGCCGCAGAGTTCGCCGAGGTTGCCGAGGTTATCGCAGCTGTGCTCAAGCCAAACCCAGACATCGCCGCTTTGCGTGCGCGCACCAAGGCGCTCGCCGACAAGTTCCCGCTATACAGCGGCCTCGAGAACTGGTAGTCGGTTAGCCGGCGCTAGGGGCGAACCAGATGACCGCGATCATGCTTGACGGCCTCGCAGTGGCCAAGGCCATCAAGGCCGAGCTTGCCGAACGCGTAGTCTCACTCAAGCAAGCCGGCATCACCCCTGGGCTCGGAACCCTGCTGGTCG
>CAZXFZ010000142.1:0-2007 GCA_964640285.1 uncultured Rhodoluna sp. | reverse complement strand
CATATGTCGGTGGCAAGCACCGTGACTGTGCTCAGGTTGGGGTCAACTCGATTCGCATCGACCTGCCTGCCTCAGCTTCGGCCGCCGATGTTCGTGCCGCAATCCGCGACCTCAACGATGCTCGCGACGTCACCGGCTACATCGTGCAGTTGCCGCTGCCGTTTGGCATCGATGCCAATGAGATGCTCGAGCTGATTGACCCAGCCAAGGATGCCGACGGCTTACACCCAACCAACCTCGGCCGCCTGGTGCTTGGGGTCTCGGGTGAGCTCAACTCGCCGCTGCCTTGCACTCCCGCCGGCATCGTCGAACTGCTGCGTCGCTATGAGGTTTCGACCTCGGGCGCTGAGGTTGCAGTGATTGGCCGCGGCGTTACCGTTGGTCGCCCCCTTGGTTTGCTGCTAACCCGCAAGGGCATCGACAGCACGGTGACTTTGCTGCACTCGGCTTCGCACAACCTTCCCGAGGCGGTCAAGCGGGCCGATATCGTGGTCGCCGCACTGGGCGTTGCGCACTTTGTTCAGCCCGAGTGGATCAAGCCTGGCGCTGCTGTGCTAGACGTGGGTGTGACCCGCGTTGTTGGCGCTGACGGTGAGGCAACGCTGGTTGGTGACGTGGCACCAGGTGTGGATGCCGTTGCCGGCTACCTCTCGCCGAACCCCGGTGGTGTCGGACCAATGACTCGCGCGATGCTGGTCAAAAACGTGGTCGACATGGCCGCTCGGGGCTAAAGCTGACTGCGAACCGCCCACAAATCAGGGAAAACTGCCCTGAACAGGGTCGAAGCCAAGTAGCCAACTCCGTCTGATCCGCCCGAGCCTGGCTTGCGACCAATCGTGCGCTCAACCATCTTGACGTGACGGTAACGCCACTCTTGCAGGCCCTCGTCAAAGTCAACGAGGCGCTCGCACACCGCAGCGGCATCCGGATCATTCTTGTGAACCTCAACCAGCAGCGCTTGAACCCGCTCGTCAGCAACGTATCCAACAGTCACATCGCGCTCGAGCAAATCGGCAGGCACGGCGTATCCTCGTGTGGCCAGATAACGCAGGGTCGAATCCCAGAGCGAACGGCGCTGCATCGCTGCCTCAACCCGCGCGCGAGCAGGCGAACCGGCAATCAGGTGCTCGGCCATGCGCATTCCCGAACCCTCGGCTGCACCTGCACCAGCGGCATCGCGACGACCGAGAATCGCCTCTACCTCGCGAAACTGCGCCGACTGGAATCCGCTCGATGACTGCAGCCGCCCGCGGAACGAGTTGAACTGCAGCGGAGTCATGGTCTCAAGAATGTCGACCTGAGCCACACAGGTTTTCATGATCGTGCGGATGCGCCCGAGCAGCCCAAGTGACCGGTGGGTGTCGCCGGCCTCGAGCGCGGTCTGCAGCGCACCGAGCTCGTGAATGATCTGCTTGAACCACAGCTCGTAGGTCTGGTGGATGATGATGAACAGCATCTCGTCGTGCTCGGGGCCGTTTGGTCCGTCTGACTGGGGCTGCTGCAGCGACAGCAGTTCATCGACCTTCAGATAAGAGATGTAGGTGAGTGCCTTAGTTGAATCCGGCATTAGGTCACGCGGCTTCCGTTGTCTTCGATTTCGAGGTAGCGCTTGCTTTCGACCAGCGCGCGCATGCGGTCGAGGCCGTCCCAGACCTCGGTGTATGAGGTGGGCAGCGGCGCGATTGCCAGGCGAATCGAGTCGGGCACGCGATAGTCGGGAATCACGTTGGCAAACTTGCGCATCGCCGCCGCAATCTTCTTGGCTTCAGGATGCGCGACGGTGATGTGCCCGCCACGCTGCCAGTGGTTGCGCGGGGTAATCAGGCTGAATCCGAGCGGAGCCAACCAGGCATCAAACAGGTCGAGCATGAACTCGGTGCCCAGCGCGGCCTTCTGGCTAATCGCCGTCATTCCAGCCTCGCCAATCATTCGATAGCTAGTTTCGACCGCCCGCAGACCCATGATGCTCGGGCTAGCAATCTGGAAGCGGCGAATCGAGTCGGTCGC